>CAYGXT010000006.1:0-24223 GCA_964353695.1 uncultured Myxococcaceae bacterium | reverse complement strand
ACATCATGCCGCTCAACGGGAAGCTCGGCCTGGTACACCGTGTGGGCTCGTGGACGACGACTGCCGAGGTTCAACTGGTCGCTGCCAAGACGCTCATATCGCAGATCAGGAACGAGGTTCCGACCGAGAGTTACTCCCTGTTCAACCTGCGCAGCAGCTACGAGTGGAAGTACGTCCGCATCGATGTGAGCGTCGAGAATGTATTCGACCGTTTCTACGACATGCCGCTGGGGGGGGCCTATCTCGGACAGGGGCCCTCGATGTCGACCGCCACCATTCCGTGGGGGGTGACGGTTCCCGGGATGGGACGTTCCTACAATGTCGCGGTGGCGCTGAAGTTCTGAGCGCCGTCCGTCATCGTGCGACGGGAAACTTGGCGAGCTTGCGCTGCAGCGAGCGGCGATGCATGCCGAGGAGTCGCGCCGCCTGCGACACGTTTCCGCCGCACTCCGTCAGTACCCGGTCGATGTGCTCCCACTCGACCCTGGCGAGGGACAGAACTGCGTTCGGAGTCGGAGGGTCCTCGAGGGGCGAGAGCGCGGAGCGCTCGAATGCTGCCAGCATCTCGTCGATCTCCGCCGGCTTCGTCAGGTAGTGGGTGGCGCCGAGCCGCATGGCTTCGAGGGCGGTGGCGATGCTGCCGTATCCGGTGAGCACCACGATGTTGGTCGAAGAGTCGATCTGCTTGAGCCTTCGCACCGCCTCGAGGCCGCCGACGCCCGGCATGCGGAGGTCGACGATGGCGTACTCGGGGCTCTCGGCGCGCGCCAGCTCGAGGGCCTGCTCGGCGCTCGCGGCCTCGCGAACGTCGTAGTCGCGCTCCCGGAAGGCGAGCGCGAGGCGCTTGCGGAAGCGCTCATCGTCGTCGACGAGGAGCACGCTCCGAGCGGTGGGTGCGCTGGCCGTACTCAACATCCCGCGTCTCCCACTGCGTTGGCGCGCACCTCGAAGAGCGCCCTCGTCCCCCGGCCGGGCTCCGACTCGAGCGACAGCGCGCCACCGAGCTGCTCAGCCACCGCCCGCGCCAGGAAGATGCCGAGGCCCATGCCCTCACCGGGTGCGCGGGTCGTGAAAAATGGCTCGCCCGCGCGTTCGAGCACATCGTGGGACATGCCGCTGCCTTCGTCCAGAATCTCGAAACGGACGCAGTCTGCGCTGGGCTCGGCGCGGATCGAGACGCACCCCTCCGCCGGCGTCGCCGAGAGCGCGTTGCGCACCAGGCTCACGAGAGACTGGACGATGGCGCGTCGCGGGAGTCGCAGCGCGATCGGCCCGGGAGCGGGCACGATGCGGAGGCGGGCGCGCTCGAAGGGTCGCAGCTCCTCGCGAACGCCGGAGAGGATATCGCCCACGTCGACGCGCTCAGGCCCCTCGCCCACCGTGCCGCCGGTGCCACCCTGCATGCGCGAGAGGATCCCCCGGCAGCGGGCCACCTCTTCGAGGATGACACGCGCATCGTCCTGCGCGTCCGGACCTCCCGCGCCGAGCGGGAGCCGCCTGGCCAGCTCTCCCGCCGCCAGTGCGATGGTGCCGAGAGGAGTCGAGAGTTCGTGGGCCGCGCCAGCCGCCAGCGTCGAAAGCGAGACCAGCTTCTCGGTGCGCGCGGCGGCGCGCTCGAGGGCGCGAACCTGCTCCTCGCGGTGCCGCAGGGCGGCGGCGATCTGCGCCACGAAGAGGCCGATGATGCCCGCCGCCGCGGCGGTGGCAATCCACATACCGGCGAGATGGAGCGTCATGGCGCCGGGTCCATGCATGGCGTGCTCGAGCCCCGACGTGCCCGGCAGGAAGAAAAGCGCGGCGTAGCCAGCGGCCGAGAGCATCGCGATGCCGAGGGCGGAGCGCACGCCGAGCACCACGGCGGCGAGCGCGACTTGGACCAGGTAGAGCACGCTGAAGGGATTCGCAGGCCCTCCGGAGAGTGCGAGGAGCGTTGTCAGAAGCACGACGTCGAGGGTCAGCACGGCGGCCACCGTCGGCCCCGGCGTTCTCGAGAGGAGAGGCCGCAGCAGCGCGAGTGCGGCGTTGCTCGCTGCCGTGAACGCCGCAACGAGAAGGAGCCAGCCCACGGGGAGATCGAATCCGAGGAGGGCGCGGGCCACGACGATCGCGGAGATCTGGCCGGCGGCCGCCACCCAGCGCAGGCGGACGATCCACGGCAGCCAGATCTCCGCGTGCGCGGCGGAGACCGGCACGGCGCGGCGTGCTTCCTCGAGATCAGGTGACATGCTCCGAACGATACCGCGGGTGGGCCGAGCGGCGCTGCGCACCGCGATGCGATGGCCGAGTGACGACTGGCTGCGGTGCGGGGCGTGTGCTCCCAGCACCACGCGATGCACGCTCTTGCCCGGCACCGCACTGGCGCGCGTTCGAGGATCGCGTGCTCGGGTGCGACGATTGGCCGCTGCGACGATTCGCAGCATCGCTTCCGTACGGGCGAGCACTGCCGCCTTCCAGTTTCACCCGAGGACAATGATGAGGTTCTGCAGCAGAGCCAGAAGGAAGCACCCGTTCTCGATCCTCGTGCCGGCGCTCGGTGTTGGGATCCTCGGCCATTCGAGCCGCCTTTTTGGGTAGCTCTCCCCCTGTGACCTCCTGCGAGGGCCTTGTCTGCCTGCGCGCTAGGATGCTCCTGCGGGAGGGGGCATGTCGTCGCAGACCTCTGGAGCGCTCGAGCTCGAAGCCGACGTCGAGGTCGTCAGCGGCACCGCCCGCTGCGTCGGGGCGTGGACCGTCGATCGCATCGCCCCGTTGGAGAGGCGACTTTCCGATCTGCGCTGGCCCGAGGGCCCCGAGGTCGCCCTCGACGGCTCCGGCGTGAGCGGCATGGATACGGCGGGCGTGTGGCTGCTGCGCCGTGCAGTGCAGGCGCTCGAGCGCAGCGGGCGGACGGTCTCCCTGAGCGGCCTGCGGCCCGAGCAGCGGGCCCTGCTCGATCTGGTCAGCGCGCTGGACATCGAGGCCGCGATCGCGGCAATGCCGAAACCGCCTCTGCTAGAGAAGGTCGGCCGGGCCGCCTGGCAGGGCGCAGAGCAGGCCGCGAAGCTGCTCTCCTTCGTGGGCGAGATCGCCGTCGTGGCCCTGCGCTCCGCCGCCCGCCCCGCGCGCATTCGCTGGCGGCCCATCCTTCACAACATCCGCACGGCCGGTTTCGACGCCCTGCCCATCACGGGGCTCCTCGTCTTCCTCATGGGGGTCGTGATCTCCTACCAGGGCGCGGAGCAGCTGCGGCGCTATGGCGCCAACATCTTCGTTGCCGACCTGGTCGGCCTCGCCATGCTGCGGGAGCTGTCTCCGCTGCTCACGGCCATCATCGTGGCGGGACGGTCGGGCTCGGCCTACGCCGCCCAGATCGGGACCATGAAGGTGACGGAAGAGGTGGACGCGTTGCGCACGGTCGGCATCGTTCCGATCGATCTGCTCGTGCTCCCCAAGATCGCGGCTCTTGCGATCGCGCTGCCGCTGCTCACCGTCTATGCCGATGTCGTCGGCGTCGCAGGCGGCATGCTCATGGCGAAGACCGAGCTCGCGGTGGGCTATCAAGACTTTCTCGACCGCCTGCAGGACGCGCTGCGCCTGTCGGACTATCTCGTCGGCCTGTTCAAGGCGCCCATCTTTGCCGGCATCATCGCGGTGGTCGGCTGCTTCCAGGGCTTCCAGGTTTCGGGGGATGCCGAGAGCGTGGGGCGCAGAACCACGGTGAGCGTGGTGCAGTCGATCTTTCTGGTGATCGTAGCGGACGCGGTCTTCTCCGTGATCTTCAACTACCTCGGGATCTGAGATGAAGGAAGCCGTCGTCGAAGTGAGCGACATCCACACGCGATTCGGCTCCGCGGTGGTCCACGACGGCGTGAGCCTCTCCGTCGAGCGAGGCGAGATCTTCGCCCTCGCAGGCGGGAGCGGCTGCGGAAAGTCCACGCTGCTGCGCGAGATCATCCTGCTGCAGCGGCCGCAGTCGGGCTCGATCCGAGTCTTCGGCCAGGAGGTGCTCGGGCTCAGCGACGAGGAGGCGATGCCCCTGCGCCGCAACTGGGGCATGATGTTCGAGCGCGGGGCGCTCTTCAGCTCCCTGACGGTGAGCGAGAACGTGGGTCTTCCTCTGCGGGAGCATACGCAGCTTGGCGATCACCTGATCGACGAGATCGCCGCGCTGAAGATCGCGCTCGCGGGCCTTCCGTCCAGTGCCGGACCCAAGTATCCGGCGGAGCTCTCGGGCGGCATGCGCAAGCGGGCCGCGCTGGCGCGGGCCATCGCGCTCGATCCCCGCCTGCTCTTCCTCGACGAGCCCACGGCCGGCCTCGATCCGCTGAGCGCGAGCGGCTTCGAAGAGCTGGTGCAGCGCTTGAAGGACCTGCTCGGGCTCACGATCCTGATGGTGACCCACGACCTCGACCTGCTCTGGCGGGTCGCCGATCGCGTCGCCTTCATGGTCGGGGGACGCATCGTGGGCGTGGGTACCATGCAGGAGCTCTCGCTCTCGGAGGAGCCGCTCGTGCGGGAGTATTTCCATGGACCGCGCGGACGTGGCGCGTCGGAGCAGGCGTGGAAACAAAGGTGAACTACGCGATCGTCGGAGCGTTCGTGCTCCTGCTTTCGGCGGCCATCGTGGGCGGTGTGCTGTGGATCTCGTCGGGCCGCGCGGGCCGCAAGGACTATGATCCCTATGTCGCCTACTTCACCGAATCGGTCTCGGGTCTGAACCTGAACGCGCCGGTGAAGTACCGGGGCGTCGATGTCGGTTCCGTGCGCGAGATCTCTCTCGACCCGGACAATCCAGAGAAGGTCCGGCTTCTGCTCGCGATCGAACGCGGCGTTCCGATCAAGAAGGACACCGTGGCCGTTCTCAGCGTGCAAGGTCTCACGGGCATCGCCTTCGTGGATCTGGGCGGCGGCAGCCGCGAGGCGTCGCCACCCGAGCCCGACCCGAGGACGGGCTTTCCGGAGATTTCGACGAGGCCCTCGCTGCTGCGGCGTCTCGACACGGGGACGACCGCGCTGGTCGCCGATCTCTCCCAGACCGCCCAGAGCATCAACCAGCTCGTGGACCCGGAAACGCGCGTGGCCCTTCAGCGAACGCTTCGCGACCTCGACAGCGTCGTGCACGTCTTCGCCGCGCGCTCGAAGGAGATCGATGCGAGCCTCGCCGACGCGGCGAAGACGCTCGGAAACAGCGCGCGCGCGAGTGCCGAGCTGACGCAGCTCATGCAGCAAGTCGGCCGCAGCGCATCCGCCGTCGAGCGCGCGGCGGCTGAGATCGCAGATGCCGGCGTCTCCGCGCGTACGACGCTCGACAGTGTCGGGCAGTTCGGCGCCGAGTCGCTGCCGGAGCTGCAACGGCTCCTCGCCGATGTGCGCGCGCTCACGACCTCGCTCGGCCGCGTGGCGCAGGAGCTGGAGCGCAACCCCAACGCGCTCGTGATGGGCCGGCGGGCGCCGCCGCCGGGCCCGGGGGAGTGACGTGAAGCCGGGTGTTCTCTCGTGTTCGAGGCCCGTCGTGGCGGGCGCGCTCGCTCTTCTGCTCTCGAGCTGCGCGCTGCTGCAGCCCGAGAAGGTCGAGCCGACGAGCCGGTTCGCGCTGGAGGCTGCGTTCGAGCCTGCGCCCGTAACCAGCACGGCTGCGCAGGTGCTGCTCGTGGCGCCGCCGACCGCGCGCTCTGGTCTCGATCGAGCGGCCATGCTGTACGTGACGCGGCCCTACGAGATGCAGTCGTTTTCACGCAGCGAGTGGGTGGACGCACCGGCGCGGATGCTGGCTCCGCTGCTCGTCGACGTTCTCGAGCGGGTGGGCGGCTTCCGTGCGGTGCAGGCTCCGAGCGGTGTCACGGCGACGCTCCGTCTCGACACCGAGATCGCTGCGCTGCAACAAGAATTCACGACGAGTCCGAGCCGCGTCCGCTTCGTGATGCGCGCGCAGCTCGTCGAGGTCGCAGCGCGTCGTCTGGTGGCCGCGCGCGAGCTCGAGGCCGTGGAGGAGGCTCCCTCCGACGATCCCTATGGCGGCGTGGTCGCTGCCAATCGGGCCGTGGTGCGCTTGCTGCGTGAGCTGGCCGAATGGGCGCGTGCGCAGGGGGCAGGGTCGTAGCCGTCCCTGCTACGAGCGGATCTCGGCACGCGGGTAGCGAAGTCGTTCTAGACGGGCGATCCTCTAACTCCCTCGAGTCAGGAGCCCGCATGCCGCATCTGCCGAAGCTGCCGAAGCTGGAGCGAAGCCTCTCGATCGGGGAGGAGATCGCGAACAGCCTCACCCACGGCGTGGGCCTGCTGGCGAGTCTCGTCGGTCTGCCGGTGCTGGTGATCGCCGCCGCGGGCCGGGGCGATGCGCTGCAGGTGATCGGCTGCAGCGTCTTCGCGGCCGCTCTCGTCGCCCTCTACGCGGCCTCCACGACCTACCACGCAATGCCGGCGTCTCGCGCCAAGCATGTCCTGCGCGTGGTCGACCATGTCGCGATCTATCTGCTGATCGCCGGCACCTACACGCCGTTCACGCTCGGCGTCCTTCGCGGCGCCTGGGGCTGGACCCTCTTCGGCGTGGTGTGGAGCCTCGCGGCGATCGGCATCGTGTTCAAGACGGTGCTGGGCTTCCGTTACCCGCGCGCCTCGACCCTCTTCTACGTCGGGATGGGCTGGCTCGCGGTCTTCGCAATCCGGCCGATGACGGCGCTGATGCCGGCGGCAGGCCTGGCCTGGCTCGCCGCGGGCGGGCTCTTCTACAGCGTCGGCGTGGCCTTCTACGCCTGGGAGCGCCAACGCTACAGCCACGCCGTCTGGCACCTCTTCGTGCTGGGCGGGAGCGCCTGCCACTTCTTCGCCGTGCTCTGGTATGCGCTGCCGCTGGCCGTCTGAACGGCGGCGCTACGCGAGCAGCGAGCGCGCGATGGTCTGGAGCTGGATCTCGTTGGTGCCGCCGCCGATCTCGAACATCTTCGCGTCGCGGGCGAGCTTCTCGAGCGGAAGATCCGCCATGTAGCCCGCGCCGCCGTGGATCTGCACGGCGGCCAGCGCCGCTCGCGTAGCCTCCTCGGCGCAGTAGAGCTTGGCGATCGAGGCGAGCCGCGCATCGAGGCGGCCGCGTTTTTGCGCCCAGCCGAGCTTCAGCACCAGGTTCCGCGCGTTCTCGAGGGCGATCGCCATGCGCGAGAGCTGGAAGGCGACGCCTTGAAACTCGCCGATGGTCTTGCCGAACTGCCGCCGCGTACGCGCGTAGCGGACGGACTCTTCGACGCAGCGTTCGAGGATGCCGAGGCACATGGCGGGCATCAGTGAGCGCTCGAGGTTCAGCGTCTCGAGCGCTGCGCCGCCGCGCGCGCGCGGTTCGGCCTCGAGCGGGCCGACCACGTTGCCGAGAGGGACGCGGCAGTCGTCGAGGAAGACCTCGCCCGTGGGCGAGTCGTGCATGCCCATCTTTCGTAGCGGGGGGCCCGTCTCGAGCCCCTTCGTTCCGCGCTCGACCACGACCGGGCGCGCCACGGGCTCGCCGTCCTCGCGGGCGACGCGGGCGAAGACCGCGAGCACGTCGGCGTAGGGCGCATTGCTGATGAAGGTCTTGCGGCCGCGCAGCAGCCAGGCATCGCCGTCGCGAACGGCCGTGGTGCGCATGCCTCCGAAGGCATCGCTGCCGGCCTCGGGCTCCGTCAGCGCCCAGGCGCCGATCTTCTCGAAGCGAAGCACGGGAAGCGCGAAGCGTTCGATGAGCTCGGCGGAGCCGCGGGCGAGGATCGTCATGCCGCAGCCGAGCGTCGCCATCAGCACCATGCCGAAGCCCGGCGAGACGCGGCAGATCTCCTTGAAGAGCACGCTCGTGAGCAGCGGGTCGCCTGCGAGGCCGCTGCCCTCGGAGGCGTCGTCCCGCGAGACCGGCGCAGGCTCCGCATTCGCGGTCGTCCCGCGGCGCAGACGGGCGAGACGCCGCTCGGCTGTAGCCGAGAGGGCCTCGGCGATGCCGAGCTCGCGGCCGAGCTGCTTCAGCAGCGGGTAGGGCAGGGTCTCGCCTCGCTCCATCGCCGGCACGGCCGGAGCGAGCTCGCGTTCGCACCAGCTGCGGACTGCGCTTTCGAAGGCCTGGTGGGTCTCGTCGAGCTCGAACACCTTAGCGGCACTCGCGGCTTCGCCGCTCGGCAGCCGCCTCCGGTCGCCTGCGGCTCTGCGCTCTGGCGGCGCGCCTCGCTTGCATTAAGCCGCCCGCCCCGGCGATTGCTCGACCATGCCGCGTGCGATGCGGGTCGCGAGCGCCATGATCGTGAGCTGCGGATTGAGCCGGCTCGAGGTCGGGAACAGGCTCGCATCGGCGACGTAGACGCCCGATACGCCGTGTACGCGGCCGGCCGGATCCACGGCACTGCGCCCGGGGTCGCTTCCCATGCGTGCCGTCCCCATCGGATGGAACGCCATCAGCTCGAAGTCCGAGGCACGCACCGGGAGATGCTCCAATGCCTCGGCCTGCGCCACCGAGCGCAGCACGGAAGCCTGGCGAACACCCGGGTAGACCTCGCGTGCTCCGGCTGCAAAGTAGATGCGCGAGAGCAGCGAGAGGGCGCGCTGCATCCGTCGGACGTCGGCCGCGTTCATGCGATACCAGGGCAGGGAGCGCCCGGCGAACCTGCGTATGCGACCCTCGCTGGTGTCGCTGATGAGGGCGCCGAAAGAAGCCATGCGGCCGACCGCCGCCATGCGATCCTCGTGCTCGGCGCCCGCGCCCGGGAGCGTCGGCGCCAGAAGCTGAGGCGGCACCCAGATGCCCTGGAGCACGATGCCCTCGGCCTCGAAGTCGCGAACCTGCAGGCTCTGCGGCACGCCTTCCCACGCGCGGACGGGCTCGTCGAAGAGTGCGGCGACGCGCGAGGCGGGATGCAGGCGCAGGTGCAGCCCGATCTCGGAGCCGCGCGGCGCGAGCCCGCTCGCCGCGAGCAGCCCCGGCGTGAGCAGCGCACCGGCGGCCACGACGACCCGCGAGGCGCGCACCCGCAGCGTGCCGATCGGTCGGCCGCGTGCGCCGAGGAGCGTCGCAACCACGCCGGCCGCACGGCCGTGCTCGATCACCACGCGCTCCGCACGCGTGCGCACGCGCAGCCGCGCACCTGCAGCGAGTGCGCGCGGAACGTAGGAGACATCGGTCGACTGCTTCGCATGACGCGGGCAGCCGAAGGCGCAGACGCCTGTGCCCCGACAGCCGATGGCGTTGCGCGGCAGCGGTGTCGTGTGCAGGCCGAGGGCCTCGGCCCCACGCCGCACCAGCCTCGCACCCGGGCCGAGCAGATCTTCCGGCACGGGCGCGACTCCCAGGGCCTTCTCGACCCGCTCGTACTCATTGGCGAGGCCGTCTCCCGCGAGCGCGGGGATGCCAAACTCGCGCTCCCAGCGCTCCAACACCTCGTCGGGCGCACGCCAGCAGGTGCCGGAGTTGATCGTGGTCGTGCCGCCCACGGTGCAACCCGTCGGGACCGCGATGAACGTGTTGCCGACCGTGCCGCTCAGGCCGCCATCGCGGTAGAGCGCGCCGATGCGGGCGAGCGGAGACGCGCTGGCCGGAACACGCTCCGAATGGTCGCCCTCCTCCAGCAGCAGTACGTCGACGCCGGCCTCGGCGAGCTCGGTAGCGACGATGGCGCCGCCTGCGCCGCTGCCGATGACGACGACCTCGGCGCTCTCCTCGAGATCGCCGAGCCGCTCCTCTTCGACGCTCATCGTACGCTCTCCGCTACTCCAGCGAGGGGAACGCGCTCGAGCGGATCCTGGTAGCCGATCGCCTGCAGCACTTCCGGGCGGCCGTAGACATGCGTGAGAGTCGCCAGCTTGAGCGTGGCGAGCGCCTGCCTGCGTGGCCAGAGGCGCGAATCTTCCCACGCCTTCAGCACGCGTACGCGGTCCTCGAGCGCGAGCGTCGAGAAGCGCCGCAGCCAGAGGGGAGGCAGCAGGAAGGGGGAGAGCTCGAGGCCGTGCAGTAGCCAGCGGAATGCGCCGAGGCCTCCCGCGGCGCGCACGAAAGCCTCGACCTCGCCTGCGACCGAGGGGCCGGCCGTCTGCGCCGTCAGCGCCGAGCCGGGCGGAGCGAGAGCCTCGAGGATGGAGCGCAGGATGCGCGCCTCGCTCTGCGAGAGTGCGAGCTTCCCGCGCGTCCTCGCGGCCGACGCGGAAGCCGCGAGAGTCGGCGCCGCCACCCAGATCACCGCTACACCGATTGCGATGGCGCCGTCGATCAGGAAGTTCGCGAGATAGGGGAAGGCGGGCGACACCGTGCAGTAGGCGAAGAGGGCTGCGAGGGAAGAGGCGGTCTTCCCCGCCACCAGCAACGCGAGATAGGGCCGCGCATGCCCGAGGTCACGCTGTGCCAGCAAGGCGAGGAGCGTCACGAGCAGCATGTAGGCCACGGACAGCGAGAGCCAGAGCCGCGCCCCCGTAGCGGGAGTCGGCGGAAAGTTGCCGAAGAGGGCGCCCGTGGAGTCGAGCGAGGCCAGCGTCGAGTCGGGCGCCAGGAAGAACGAGGCTCCCACAACGGCGAAGGAGAGGGCAAGTATGCGGAGCGTGAGGAGGGCGAGGCGGTCGGAACGCACGGCTGTCTCCCGCTACGGCTGGGGCGCTCGCTGTGACGGGGCACGCCGCGAGCCCTCTCTGAGGGTTACGACCGCGATCATCTCTCAGCGCGGGGCGTTGCGCTACTGCTCCGTACCCTGAAGCGCGAAGCTTTCGAGAAAGATTCCGAAAGCGGGTGCGCTGAACCCGCCGGCACTCGAAACAGAGCGACGGGCGGCTGCTCTATCGCCTCAAGCAGCGCTGGCACGACGGCAGGACGCACGTCGTCTTCGAGCCGGGCGACCTTATGGAGAGGCTTGCCGCGCTCGTGCCGCGGCCGCGCGCCCATCGCGTGCGCTGCCACGGCATCCTCGGTCCATGCGCGAGCGACCGAGATCGCGTCGTGCCCGCCTGCTTGAAATCCCCGCCATTGAGAGGCAGGCTCTCCAACGGAGAGCTTGTCAGAACGTTTCTTGCCGGACGTAATCGGGGATTCCCCGTTTGTTCTTTCTACGCGTTGGCCGCCACTCGAAGGCGACGTGATCCTGATCGTGGGATGCGAACGCGATCGAACGCTCCCCGTCAACTCTCGTGCACGCCACAAGGGAGTCATCATGCAGCTCACATCGGCAACTGCTTATGCGATCAAGACCCCGCCGCCCAACTACGGCGGCTACCTGTGGTACTTCGTCAAGCTCGAGACAGATTCGGGGCTGGTGGGCTGGGGCGAGACCGCAGTGCTGTTCAGCATGTACGGGCAGGAACGAGCCTTCGAACACCTCGTCGGCGGGGTCTTCAACCGCTACCTGAAGAACCGGGACCCGATGAATCGCGACATGCTGAACAAGCTGATGTACGCGGGGTTGACATCACAGCACAATGACTACTTTGCGGGCGGGATCATCAGTGCGTTCGACCTCGCGATGTGGGACATCTGCGGCAAGCACCTGGGGGTGCCCATCGCCGACCTGCTCGGTGGCCGGTATCGCACCCGCATCCGCACCTACAGCTATCTCTACGACGTCGACGATGAGGGTGGCCTGGCCGCCTCCGCATCGAGCTGGTCGAGCAACCCCGAACGGGTCGGCGAGATCGCGGCGAAGATGGTGGACCAGGGCTTTACGGGGGTGAAGCTCGACCCGCTGCACTACACGATCCCCGGCGCCGCCCCGGTGGGCCCGTGGGAGATCCGGATGGAGGAGTACGACCGCGCCGAACGCACCATCGAGGCGATCCGTAACGCGGTCGGCAACAGGGCTGACATCCTGATCGGAACCCACGGCCAGATGACCCCGTCGGTGTCGCGCCGGCTGGCCAAACGGCTGGAGAAGTACGACCCGCTGTGGCTGGAAGAGCCCTGCCCGCCGGAGAACTTCGAGGAGATGGGCAAGATCGCGGCGAGCACGTCCATCCCTATCGCGACCGGCGAACGGCTCGCCTACGTGCACGACTTCCAGAAGCTGTTCGCCGCCGGGGCCTGCGCGTTCGCACAGCCTGATCTGGGCAGCTGCGGTGGCATCACCGCCGGGAAGCAGATTGCCGGCCTCGCCGAGGCGCACTACGTGTTGATGGCACCGCACGTGTGGGGTGGCCCGGTGATCACCGCCGGGGCGATGCAGCTCGACGCCAGCATCCCCAACTTCCTGATCCAGGAGAGCATCTACAAATCGGGCGGGTTCTTCGACGAGATCGTCAACGAACCGTTCCGCTGGGAAAGCGGCGACCTCATCTTCGAGGATCGCCCCGGTCTCGGCATCGAGCTGAACGAGGAAGCGCTCGCCAAGTACCGGGTGTGATTGCGAATCGACCCCGACCGTCGGATGCCACCGCCGCCACGGGGTGGCGTTCTCAACGCGCGCTAAACCAATCTAGAAATGTCGGGTGCTACGGCAGCGTCCAGCGGTAGATCGTCAGTGAGTGCGGCGGAAACTGAGCTGAGAAGCTCGCGTCGCCGCTCCAGGACGTCGTCTGCGGCACCACGCGATTCGGATTCGCCGCGTCGTTGCGTGAGTCGTGATTTGGCCCGGTCAGCTGCGTTCGCGTTCCCGTCGCGCCGGCGGGAAGGTTCGTCGTCAGTGTCGTGTCGACGGAAATGAAGAGATGGCGGTTGACGATGAAGAGCGCGAACTGCTTGCCTGCTGGATCGCGCGTCGCCACGACGTCGAGCATCGGAACGGCAGTTTGCGCCGGAGTCTCGCGCACGGCGATGCTGTTGAAGACGGCCGTCTCCGGATCGAACACTGTCTTCACGACGATGTGGTCGGCTTCTTTCGCGTATTCCTGGTGCACGTAGAAGTGTGGGTTTCGAAAGCGCACGCCGCCTTCCACCCCGACGAGACTTCCTCGCCCGCTACCGGCGAGCGACATATGATGCGCGCCGAAGACACGATCGTTGCGCATCATCACCTGCAGGATGCTGGCGTTGTAGAGCGCACAGTCGAGCGTGGAGTTGCGCGCCACCGTCTTCACGGGATCTTCGATCGCCTCGTCGGGAAAAAAGACGCCGTCGTACTCCGTGATGAAAATCGGAACCGTTCGTCCGTTGCGCGCGAGCTCGTCGCGCACGACGCCGAGCGAGCGCTCGAAGCTCTTGGTCGCACCCATCATCGCGAGATAAAGCTCGTCATCGCGCGGCACCACAGGGTTGGGCCCGGGCGTATAGCCGTAGAGTGGCGCATAGGCGTTGTGGAGGCTCATGCCGTCGATGTAGGGCCCGGCGAGCCCAAGCACGATCGCGTTCCAGTAGCTCTGATTGTCGGCCGGTCCGATCAGGCCGGCAACGAAGATCTGCGCGTTCGGCACCTCGGCGCGGATCGCGGTGGCGTATTCGATCACTTTCGCGGCATACGCATCGGGCGTCATTCCCACCACGCCGGCCGCGTTGATGCCGTCGAAGTAGGGCTCGTTTCCGATCTCCCAGAACACGGCCGGAAAGCCGACGGATTTGAAGTAGTGCGCCCAGGCGCCGGCGAGCGCAGCGCTTCCGCTGCCGGTGTTGGCCGTGATGAACGGCACGGCGCGCAGCGCCTTCGCGAGGTCGATGAACTCTTCGGGACCGATCACCGGCTTGTAGAGTTCGTCGAGGTTGCCGCTGCCCTGCAACGCCCGGCGCGACGGCGGCCCGACTGCCTGCCACCAGATGAAGTGATCGGCCTGCGTGCCGCCCGGGAAACGCAGGGTCGTGATCCGCGCCTCGGTCAGCATCGCGACGATCTCATCGTCGAGTCCGCCGTCGGCTGCAATCACTTGCTCACCGTTCTCGATCGTCTGCAGGTTCTGACCGAACAGAAACGGCGGCACGACGCGTTGATTGGATTGGAAATCGACCGTCACACTGCTGCTGTAGCGCTCGCCGCAGCCGCTGCCCATGAGCCAGGCAGGCCCGAACAGGAGGGCGCAGGCAAGAGATGCGATCGCGAGGCGTGTACGCTTCATCGGGTGCCCGGTTCCTGCATCGGTAGATGCCGTGGCGCGCCCGCATCGTCTCGCAGTTCGAGCGTGACGCTGCGCGCAGCCGCTTCGAAGTTCACGAACCACCACTCGGAGGACCACGTATCCCCGTCGACGGCGTAGGCGTACGTGCGCTCGCTGCCCGCGATCGCGCCGCCGGACTCGAGCACGGGATAGGCCGTCAGCAGTTCTTCTCCGCGCCCGCTCGTCGCGCGGGCGATGCCAATCGTGTCTAGCGGCGTGCTGGCTCTCCCAATCAGCTGTCCGTAGAAGCTCGTGCTGGCCGACGGAAACAGCGTCGCCAGCATGACGAGCCGCTGCTCGCCCGCTGCGAGATCGATGCTCGTGTTTGCGACTGCGACGCCCTGCGCATCTGCCAGCGTCATTGCGACGCTCGATATGCCTGAGCCCGTGTTCGTGAGGACGAGACCCGCCTCGCGTCGCGCGCGATCTACCGGAACGCGGAAGTTGGAGAGCCTGCGCGAAGCCGGGACTCCGCGCGGCAGCAACAGCGGACCATCGCGTGAAGTGCCGACGTTGCGCTCTTCGGTGCAGCGTAGACGCGGCGGCAGCGTGCCGCCGCTCGGCACCACGGTGATGCGCGCATTCGGCACGGCGCCGCCGCCGGGCACGCCCGACGGAAACCGGATGCGCAGCTCGCGCCAGGCGCCGGCGCCGAGCGAGTACGACACGCGATCCACGGCAACGCCATCCACCTGCGCAGCGAGCGCCGCGCCGCTCGAGTCGCGCAGGAGCAGCTCGCCCGAGATCGTCGCGGCATCGGAGTTGATGAGCACGATGCGATGCTCTGTGTTGGATGTCGCCAGCAGCACCTGGCTCGTCACCTGCGAGGGCACTCCTTCATCCGATTCGTCGAACGCATGCCAGAGCAGCGGATCGGTGAAATTGAGCTCACGCAGGTTCTCGCCCACGGCGAAGACGCTGGTCACGAGCGGCGCGCTGCTGTCGATCGTGAGTACTCCGCGATAGACCTTGCCGAGCCCGAGCAGCGCGTCGAGCATCGCGACGCGCGTGGCGCCGGCCGGCACCTGGAGCACATTCGGGCCTCCCGCGAGCGCGCTACCATCAGCGTCCTGCAACACGAGCTCGACGGATGCCGCTATCGTTCCGGGATTGAAGAAGACGAGACGCGTGCGACGGATGCGGCCATCGCCGCGCAGGCCTCCGAGCGTCGTCAGCTTTGCCCCCTCGACGAACGCATGCACGCGCGTGGTCGCGCGCTGCGACGACAGCGCGAGCTCGCTGATCGCCTGACCTGCGCTCGTGGAGCGCAGGAACTGAAGCCCCGGCGGCACCGCCTGGCCGTTTGAGGGCACGAGGCGCAGCGCCAGCTCACGACGGGACGACTGTGTTCCGAGCGTCGTCACGCGCTGCACACCGCCTGCTGGAACCGACACGGAAGGCAACACGGGCAGGTAGTGCGCCCGCACGTCTGCGGTATAGGTCTCGCTCCGCATCTGGAAGTCGTGAGTGCGCGGGAGGTAGTCGCTCCAGCGATCGAATTTCAGCACCAGCGGATCCGACGGATTCAGGTCGATGGTCTCGGTGGCCGAGAGCGAGTGAATCGATCCTGCTGCCCATTGCACGAGGTGTGGCGTCGGAATGCTCGTGCCGTCGATCGTCAGCGGCTGACCGGTCGGCGAGGTCGAGAGGATTAGCTGCAACGGGTCGAACAGCGCCGTAACCGAACGCGGCTGATCCATCCGGATCGTCGCGATCAGCCGCCCGGTGCCCGCGGCGTCACCACTCCAACCGGAGAGGCGGTAGCCGGGCGCCGGAACGGGCACGAGCTGCACGAGGCTCTCGAGCGGGTAGAAGCCGTCACCCGAGAATGGCGAGATTGCGAGCTGTCCCGAGCCGGGGGGTGATACCTGCGTCCGCAGGCGGTACAGCACGCGTGTCAGCACGGTGGGCCAGTCGTTCTCTCCCGTGGCGATGAAGCTGCGGGTTCGGGCGCCGCCATCGCTCCACGCCACGAACTCCTGGCGCGTGTCCTGTGTTTGGAGCAGATAAGGCGCGATCGTATGCTGCGAGCCCGCGGCCCAATCACCATAGAACGGCGCACGCTGCAGCACGCCATCCACCAGCAGCAACTGATCGGGAGGAATCGAATCGAGCGCGAGCAGCTTGCGCGTCTGCATGCGGAAGAGGCCGCGGCCCGACGTGCCGGCGATCAATGCTCCACCGTCGAGCTTCAGCTTCGTGATGTTCGTGGTTGGAATGCCGCCATTGAACGGCGACCAGACGAAGCCATCGCTCGAGGAGCGATACACGCCTTTCGCGGTGGCGATGTAAAGCGTCCCGAACACGTCCCTTGCCACGTCTGCCACTGCGGGCAGCCTGCCGAAGCCGCGATCTTCCCAGGTCAGACCGAAATCCTGCGTGCGCCAGAGGGCTCCCCGCTGCGTCGAATCGTTCGTAACGCCCACGTAGAGCGTGTGACCCAGGGTGGCGTGCGGCAGGATCGACGTCACGCGGTCGTCGATGTCGCTCGACAACGTCCATTGCGCCGTGAATCGGCCCTCCGCCTTGAACACCGCAGCGCCTTTTGCGAGCGCGAAGAACAGGCGATCGTCGACGTAGGGCGACGGCACGATCGTCGCCACCTCCGGTGCGCCGAGCGGCCTGAACACATTCCAGGAGTGACCGCGATCGAGGCTGTCGAAGAGCTGCAGACGTCCGGTGTAGAGACGGCCCGGGATGAGGGGATTGACGGCCAGCGGCGCAACGCCGATGACCGGTTGTGTGCCATCGAGCCCGTTTGTGATCGAGAGCCATGAGACCCCGCCATCGTCCGAGCGCGAGAAGTCGCCCCTGCGCCGGCCCGCATAGATCACGCCGGGATCGAAGGGGTCGAAGCGCGCTTCGCTCGCCGCCTCGTTCGGACCGAACGCCACGCGCCAGCTGTTCGTGCTGCCGTTGCGTACCAGCGTGCCCTGATCGCGCGTACCGGCCAGTAGAGCGCCACTTCCATCGCCCCGCGTATCGAGGCTGCTGACGCTCGTAATGTCGAGACCCTGGTTTCGCAACGTCACGTTCTGCCACGCCGCATCGAGCGAAGCGACGCCGAAGCGGCCAGCGACCACGGCACCGCCGCCCGCCGTCAGCGCGATGACGTGCACTCCGCGCACGCTCGACGCCAGCGCGCTCCAGCTCTGTCCGCCGTCCGTCGTCAGAAAGAGCCGATCCCCGCCGAGCAACATGCGCGCGTCGTTCGCCGGATCGATCGCGAGCGCATTCGCGAATCCGCAGAGATCCTTCTCCGGACACAACGATGGCGGCACCGGGAGTGCGCTCCAGCTCGCGCCTGCATCGCGCGATTCGAGCAGCAGGATGCGATCGGTCAGCTCGAACGTCGCGAGATCCTGCAGCGCTGCGCGCATCAAACCCGGCGTAATGTGCGAGAGCGCGAGCACCACCGTCGCGGCGCCGGGATTCTCGAAGGTATTGACGCCCGGCCAGGACGATCGTTGCGCGAAGCTGGCGCCGCGGTCGTAGCTGACGTAGACGCCGGCCCGGCCGCTGGCCCAGGCGGTATTGGGATCGAATGGGTCGAGTACGATGCTCGCGAACGAATCGCCGCTCTTCACTTCGATGAAGCTCGCGCCGCCGTCGGTCGAGAGCAGCAGTCCGCGGTCGGTGGCGAGCGAGATCCGCGTCGCGTCGCCCGGCCAAAACACGATGTCGCTGATCGCTGACTTGTGGGCCGGTGCCGATTCGAAGTTCCAGGTCGCACCGGCGTCGGTGGTGAGCAGCGAGCCGAGACCATCGGCCACCGTGCCCGAATCCCGCAGCACGCCCGTCCCCGCGAACCAACGCGTGGGATTCTCGGGATCGATCTCGAGGGCGCTGACAGGGACGACGTCGAGCCACGGGGTGTATGCGGCCCACGACACGCCGCCATCGGTCGAGCGCCAGATGCCCGCCGCGGGAGTGCCTACCAGCAGATGGAGGGAGTTCGAGGGATCGACCGCGAGTGCAGTCACGCGACCCCCGAGATCGAGCGGTCCCAGCGGTTCCCATACGGCGGACTGCGACACGGGCGTGCTGCAAGTCTGTGTCGAGCAACTGGCGCTGCAGCAATCGGCGCTCGACAGATTGCCATCGTCGCAAGCCTCGGCGACGTCGAGTAGGCCGTCGCCGC
The DNA here is from genome assembly GCA_964353695.1 of uncultured Myxococcaceae bacterium. Taxonomy (GTDB): domain Bacteria; phylum Myxococcota_A; class UBA9160; order UBA9160; family UBA9160; genus MYXO. Next base: position 6,105 of record CAYGXT010000006.1, on the reverse strand, counting down.
AGAGGGCACGGGCCGGTGTCGCTGCGCCGAGGCAGGCGAGGCAAAGCGCCGCCACGGCCGCGCGCACGACGTTCTGCGCAGACAACGTCAAGACGGCAACCCGGACGCCGGCGCATCGAGCAGTGCGAACAGAGAGAGCAGACTCGAAGAGGTGAGTGTAGGTTCGCTGCAGACGTCCGCGCGGGCCTTCATTGCGAGCGTCCGAAGTGCTCCAACTCCGCAGGCCGCCTCTTGAGCCGGTTCCAGCACTACTGCGGCGCGCGGATGCGATCCGCCCGGACCGGCGCGGTACTGTCGATCAGCAGCAGGGATGTGCAGGGAGTGCAAAACAGCGTCTTCATTGAATTCTCTTAGCACCAGCGAGAGGGACTTGCCATTTTGGGAGTGGCCCGGAGCCCTGTTCGGGTGACGGCCCGCTCCAGGGCGCGTCCGCAATGGCGCCCGCAACCCGCTGCCCCGTCTAGCCTCCGCGCGATCCCTGGACGCGCAGGCAGCATGCAGGAGAGCTAATCCACGCCGAGTCTCATGCGCGCCGTGTAGCATGCGCATCTCAACCGGAGGAGAGTCGATGGAACTCGTGGCGCTCGTGATCGCCCTCGCCTTGTTGGAGCATTTCGTCTTCGGCGTGCTGCAGGCGAATCGCACACGGCGTCTCGCGGCGCGCGGGGAGGCGGCGTGAACACCTACATCCGCTGGATGAGCGAGTGGGCCTACCAGCACGACGGCTTCATCCGGCGCTGGCGCACTCAGCGCATGCGCCAGATGGTGGAACGTGTCGGGCTTCGCCCCGGCCATCGGGTCCTCGATCTGGGCGGGACGGAACTCATGTGGCAGCTCCTCGACGTGGACGTGCAGGTGACGCTCGTGAACACCCCGGGCTCGGACGTCCGGCTGAGCGATCCCGGCCGCTTCCGGCTGATCCTGGGTGATGCCTGCGGCCTCAGCGAGATTCCCGACGGCAGCTACGACCTCGTCTTCAGCAACTCGGTAATCGAGCACGTGGGCGGACCGGAGCGACAGGATGCCTTCGCCCGGGAAGCCCGCCGGCTCGGCCGGGGCTACTGGGTGCAGACCCCGAGCGACCGCTTCCCCCTCGAGGCCCACACGGGCGTCCCCTGCTACTGGCGCCTTCCCGAGCGCTGGCGCACGCGCCTCCTCGAGCGCTGGCGGAGCCGAAGCGCCGACTGGGCCTGGGCCATCGAGCACACCACCGTGCTTCCTCTGGCCCGGATGCGAGCCCTCTTCCCGGACGGCGAGGTCTACCTCGAGCGGAAGCTCGGGTTCGAGAAATCGTATGCTCTTTACCGAAGGGCATGACGACCGAACTGGAGTTGCCTGAGTTTCGTTCGCAGCTTCAGACTGCGGAGCGACGGAGTCTCAAGCATGTGCGAGCTTTTTCTCCCAGCAGAGCCATCACCGTCGCGTCGACATGTTTGAAGAACCAGGGGAATGGCAAAGCCTCGATGCGGCTGATGCCGTTTCGGATCATGCAGTTTCTGACATGGTCCGGGTCGAGTCGCGTTGTCGAGGCCCTGGGGAGTGAGCCTCACCACTTCGATCCGTTCCCTGTATTGTACCTAGACCCCGCTGCGCTCCGGGTTGCGGCGCGGGGGAGGCCAAGGCAGGAGGGCGGCGCGTGGCGAGCATCGATGGCGGCGAGCTTTTTGTCCGGACGCTCGAGAGCGCCGGGATCCACACCCTGTTCACCCTCCACGGGGGGCACCTCGACGCGATCTTCCAGGCGGCGAAACGCCGTGGCCTGCGCCTCGTAGACACGCGCCACGAGCAGGCGGCGGGCCATGCGGCAGATGGCTGGGCGCGCGTCACGGGCCAGACGGGCGTAGCGATCGTCACGGCCGGGCCCGGGCTCACGGACTGCGTCTCCGCCATCGCCAACGCCTGGCTCGACTGCATCCCGACGCTTTTCGTGGGCGGCGCGGCACCGCTGCGCGATGCAGAGCTGCTCCCGTTGCAAGGGGGCTTCGACCAGCTCGCTCTCGTTACGCCGATCACGAAGTGGGCGCATCGCGTGACGCACACGCACCGCATCCCCGATCTCGTAGCGCAGGCGCTGCGGATCGCGCGCTCGGGGCGGCCCGGGCCGGTCTATCTCGAGCTTCCGATCGATGTCCTTTTTGCGCGCGTGGATGGCGAGCTGATACGAATCCCGCGCAAGATCGTGCCCGACGCGGCGCCGGCGCCTTCTCCCGCCGCGGTGGAGCAGGCGATCGCCTGGCTGCACGCAGCCGAGCGGCCTGCCATCGTCGTTGGCGGCGGCGCGCGCTTCGCGAATGCGGCCCCGGAGCTGGTGGCCTTCGCCGAGCGTACCGGTATCCCGGTCTTCTCGAACGGCAAGGCCCACGGCCTCGTGCCCGCGGACCATCCGCTCTGCGGCCGCGGCCTCCCGCACCTCGCGTTCACGGGACGCGCGGGCGCCGGCGAAGCCGACGTGGTGCTCGTGCTCGGCGCGCGCCTGGGCCTGTTCACCGGGCACCCCGCCATGCCGCTGATCCCGGGCGGGGCGAAGCTGATTCAGGTGGACGTGGCGGCCGAGGAGATCGGTCGCAACCGGGAGGTCGAGCTGGGTATCGCCGCCGACTGCCGCGAGACGCTGCGGGCGCTGGATGCCGCCGCGTCGGAGCGCCGCTGGCCGGGTAACGCCGCATGGCAGCAGGCGGTGCGGAACATCCGCGAGGGACATCGGATGCTCTTTGCGCAGGCTCTCACACAGGACCGCGCGCCGATCCATCCGTATCGGCTCGCCGCGGAGATCGCCAAGTTGCTGCCGCGCGACGCTATCGTTGCGGCGGACGGCGGCGAGACTGCGTCGTGGATGGAGATGGCCGCGCAGGTCTACGCGCCAGGACGCTGGATGTCTCACGGCTATCTCGGCTGCCTCGGCACGGGTCTTCCCTTTGCGCTCGCGGCAAAGGTCGCGCATCCCGAGAGCCCGGTACTCTGCATCGTGGGCGACGGCTCGGTCGGTCTCAACTTCGCGGAGTTCGACACTTTCGTGCGTCACGGGCTACCGATCGTGACGGTCGTCAACAACGACCAGCAGTGGGGGATGTCCGCCCACGGTCAGGATCTCCTCTTCGGAAAGGATCACCGCGTCGTCACGGATCTCTCACCCACCCGTTACGATCTCGCTGCCGCCGGCTTTGGCTGCCACGCCGAGCACGTGGTGGAGCCGCGGGAGATCGCGCCGGCCCTCGAACGCGCCTTCGCCAGCGGCAAGCCTGCCTGCGTCAACGTGATGACCGATCCGAGCGTGATCGCGCCCATCACGCTGGTGATGGTGGGGGGTGCGAAGCAGCCGGCGAAGCCGGGCACGGGTGGCGCATCGGGGTCTGAGCCTGTACGCATGCCCTACTACGAGGATCTCGAGAAGTAGGAGTTGGCCTCCTGCAGGACGGGCTCGAGTTTTCGGTGTGCTCGGATACGCGGGTGCAGACCGCTGAAATAGTGCAGCGCGCGCGGCGTCTTCCGCGAGGGGATTTCGTGCGGAGACCGTCGATGACTCGCGCTTCTCGTCTCGTCCTATTCATGCTCGCCACGCTGCTCGCCGCTCCTGTGCTGCCGGCCGCGGCCGGCGATGCAGCCGCCGTGCTCACCGAGCGGGCGCGTACGCTGGTGGGCGCGGACCAGGGCGTCTGCGTCGAGACGGAGGACGGGAGAGTCCTGGTCTCGCAAGCGGCAGCGCGCGCCGTGCATCCCGCATCGGTCTCGAAGCTGCCGACTACGCTCGCGCTGTTGCGTCGGCTCGGCCCGGATCACCGCTTCACGACGCGCTTTCTCGCGGCGGGGCCTCTGCACGACGGCCTCGTGGACGGTGACCTCGTGGTTGAGGCCGACGGCGATCCCTTCTTCGTGGACGAGAACGCGCTGCTGGTCGCGCAGGCGCTGAAGGCCCGCGGCGTCCGCCGCATCGCTGGCGAGCTCTTGCTGGACGGGCCGCTGATCTTCGACTGGAGCACGGAAGGCGTTGCCAGCCGTCTCCAGCGCGCGCTCTCGGGCGGCGCCTCCGAAGAAGCCTGGGCTGCGCTGCGTGCGGCAAGCGGCGGGGAGGCTGCGAGCGGGCCTTCTGTGATCGCCTTCGGCGCGGAGCGCAGGGTTTCTTCGGCGGGCGCGGCGGGCAGCCTCTCGCCCCTCGTCCTCCACCGCTCCGAGCCGCTGGTGCCGCTCGTGAAGGCCCTCAACGGCTACTCGAACAACGTCTTCCATCCCTTCGCCGCGAGCGCGGGCGGGATGGAGGTGGTGGAGAAGATCGCGCGCGAGAGCGTGCCGGCGCAGATGCGTGGTGAGATCATCCTCAGCAATGGTGCGGGCGCCGGCGCCAGCAATCGCCTGAGCCCGCGCGCGGCGGTTGCGCTGCTGCGCGCTCTCGCTGCCGAGCTCGCTCGCCACGGCCTTGGCCTCGCCGACGTGCTGCCCGTGTCGGGCATCGACTCGGGCACGCTCCTCCACCGCCTCGACGGGCCCGGCGAGCGCGGTGTCATCGCCGGCAAGACCGGCACCTACGGCGACTACGGCGCCAGCGCGCTGGCGGGCGCCTATCGCTCACGCGAGCGTGGTGTCGTCTACTTCGCCGTCCTCAACCACGGAGTTCCCGTGCCCCAGGCGCGCGAACGCCAGGACGCCTTCGCCCGCGCGCTGCTGCAGGAGCTACCCGGCGAGCCGTGGTCCTATGTGCGCAACGAGGCGCCAGCCTTCACGCGAGCGCAGGTGCAGGCCGAGTAGGGAGCGCGGTCTTAGACCGTCCGGCTGAACAGGCGCGCGCTCTCGCGCTGCTGCTCGGGCAGGTAGGCATCGAAGGCCATCGCCACGTTGCGAACCAGCAGGCGGCCGAGCGGCGTCACCCGCAGGCTGCCGTCGCTCGCGCGCAGAACCAGCCCGTCGGCCTCGAGCATGTCGAGGCTCGCGAGCTCGCGCGCATAGGCGTCGGCAAAGGCGCGACCGAAGCGCGCACTCCAGTCGGCGGCCAACAGCTCCCCGTGGCACATGATTCGTGTGATGGCAAAGCGCCGCTCCTCGTCATCGGCCGTGAGCCGGTGCCCGCGCATGGTCGCGACGCCGCGCTCGCGCACGGCCTGCTGCCAGGGGCCAAGCTCCCGCTCGTTCTGGGCATGGCTCGTGCGCAGCTCGCTGATGGCGCTCGGGCCGAAGCCGAGCAGCGCCGCACCAGCCTGTGTCGTGTAGCCCATGAAGTTCCGGCGCAGCGTCCGGTCGCTCAGCGCGCGTGCGAGCTCGTCCTCCGGGCGCGCAAAGTGGTCCATGCCCACGTAGACGTAGCCTGCTCGCAGCAGCCGGCGGATGGCGAGCAGCAGGATGCGCAGCTTGGTCGGCGCGTCGGGCAGGTCCTGGCGCTCGAAGCCGCGCTGCTGCTTGGCGACCCAGGTGACGTGTGCGTAGGAGTAGAGCGCGATGCGATCGGGACCGATCGCGAGCACGGTTTCGAGGGTGCGCGCGAAGCTGTCCTCGCGCTGGAACGGCAGGCCGTAGATCAGGTCCAGGTTGACGCTCGCGAAGCCCGCACGCCTCGCGTCCTCTACCAGCGCCGCCGTCATGCTGGTGGGCTGGATGCGATGGATCGCCTGCTGCACGCGGGGCTCCACGTCCTGCACGCCAAGCGAAATCCGATCGAAGCCGAGCTCGCGCAGCGTCTCCACCTGCTCGCGGGTCGTGACCCGAGGATCGACCTCGATCGAGACCTCGGCGCCCGCGGCGAGCGGGAAGGCGTCCGTCATCGCATGGAAGAGTCGGCGAATTTGAGCAGGCGAGAGATGCGTCGGCGTGCCTCCGCCCCAGTGGAGCTGGGAGGCCCTTGCAGCCGTCGGCGCGAGCTCACGCACGGCCGCGATCTCGCGCTCCATGCTGTCGAGGTAGCGCTCGGGGAGGGCCGCATCGTGGGTGATGATGCGGTTGCAGGCGCAGAAGTGGCAGAGGCTCTCGCAGAACGGCACGTGGGCGTAGAGAGCGAGCCCGTCGTCCTGCGCGAGCTCGCCGAGGTCGTGCGCAAAATCATCCGCGGCGTAGGCCGACGTCCAGACGGGCGCCGTGGGATAGCTGGTGTAGCGGGGGCCCGGGCCCTCGTAGCGCGGCAGG
>CAYGXT010000005.1:0-24633 GCA_964353695.1 uncultured Myxococcaceae bacterium | reverse complement strand
CCCCAGAACAAGGCCATGCTCGCGAAGTACGTGGTGCCGTTCTGCAGCGACACCACAGGAACGAAGATCACCGCCTGGGGAAGCAGCGAGCCGAAGCTCGGGTCCGACGGCAAGAACTACGACAATTTGTCGGTTCACCACGAAACCAAGGCCTCGAAGAACGGCAGTGGCTATGCGCTCAATGGCGCAAAGTCGGCATTCGTCTCCAACGGCGGCGTCGCCTCGGCGCTCGCGGTCTTCGCGAGCGTGGACGCCAAGAAGGGACTGCGCGGCTCGGGGCTGTTCGTGATCGACGCAGATGCCCCGGGCGTGACGCAAGGGAAGGCGGAAGACAGACTCGGCTTGCGCGCTCTCAATCAAGCCGACCTCACCTTCGTCGATGCCATGGTGCCCGAGGGACAGATGATCTTTCCTCCCGGTGACGCCTATCCGACCCTTCATCACGCCATCATGACGGTCGGGAACCTGGGCACGGGCTATCTGGCCGTGGGGCTGATGCGCGCCGCCTACGAGGAGGCGCTCGCCTACGCCAAGGAGCGAATCCAGGGGGGCAAACCGATCCTCGAGCATCAGCTCGTGGCGAAGAAACTCTTCACCATCCAAGCGGCCATCTATTCGTGCCGTGCCCTGCTGTGGAAAGGGAGCTGGCATAGTACGAAGAGCTTCCCGGGCGACTTCAAGACGAGCGTGACCGCCAAGATTCTCTGTACGACGCTCGCCGCGAAACACACCTGCGAGATGGTGCAGGTGCTGGGCGGCTACGGCATCACCAAGGACTACAAGCTCGAGAAGTACATGCGTGACGCGCAGCTTCTGACGATCATGGACGGCACCAACGACACCTTGATGCTGGCGATGATGGAGCACGTCTGACGCCTGGCGAGGAGGCTGCTCCGCGTGTGTGTCCTGCCGACTCACGACCTGAGTGATTCACGCTCCGAGCGCGCCCGAGCAATTGCGGCGGCGGGCGGCATCGATCGAGCGCTCGATGCGGGCACCTTGCCCAGGCGCGTCGACGTGACGCTCTCGGAAGCTGTCGTCCTCGGCCTGCTGCGGCAATCGGTCCGCACCTTTCTCTGTGTGCTCGGACACGGCTCGACGGAGATCGGCGAGGTCCTGCGGGTCTACGAACGAGCGGGGCTACTGCGCACCTGCGGCGTGCGGCACGAAGTCGAGGCGGCGCATGCGGCCACCGCGCTGCGCTGGGTCACAGGCGAGAAGGCGGCGGTGGTGACCTCGATCGGGCCGGGCGCGCTGCATGCCCTGGCCGGCTCGCTTGCGTCGGCGAGCGACGGCATCGGCGTGTGGCACCTCTACGGGGACGAGACCTCGCAGGACGAGGGGCCCAATATGCAGCAGATCCCGAAGCACGAGCAGCAACTCTACCTGCGTCTGTGCTCGGTGCTGGGCGATGCCTACTGCCTGCACACGCCCGAGGCCCTCGGCACGGCGCTGCGCCGCGGCCTCAACACCGTCGAGCATCCGCATCGCGCCGGTCCGTTCTATCTCTTGCTGCCCCTCAACACGCAACCACGCATGCTGCGCCAGTTCAATCTGGAGGAGCTGCCGGCGGGCGCGCCGCCGCGTCTCGGCGCGGCCGCTGGCGGCGAGGTCTATCGGCAGGCTGCGGCCGCATTGCGTGCGGCGCAACGCGTCGTCGTGAAGGTCGGCGGTGGCGCCCGCGGGGCCGGGAACGAATTGCTGGAGTTTCTCGAGCTCGTCGATGGCGTCGCGGTGACCAGCCCGCTGGTGTCCGGCGTCATTCCCTATGCTCATCCGCGCAACATGACCGTTGGCGGGTCGAAGGGATCGATCAGCGGCAACTACGCGATGGAAGAGGCCGATTTGCTGGTCGCCATCGGCACGCGCTTCGTTTGCCAGTCCGACTGCTCGCGCACGGGGTACCCGCGCGTCCAGCACGTGGTGAACATCAACACCGACCTGCACGCTGCAACACACTACGGCAAGACGACAGCGTTGCTCGGCGACGCGGCGCCGACTTTGCAGCGTCTGATCGAAGAGCTGAAGCGGCATGGCGTGGCGACATCGGCGGCCTCGGAGTGGTTCGGCCGCTGTCGCGAGCAGCGCCAGCGCTGGGAGGATTTCAAGGCCGCGCGCTATCGCGCCCCGTGCCTCTACGACGAGGTCTGGGGCGAGAAGGTGCTGACGCAACCTGCGGCCATCAAGACGGCCACGGATTGGGCCCGTGCGCACGCTGCCGTGACCTTCTTCGATGCCGGCGACGTGCAGGCCAACGGCTTCCAGATCGTCGAGGACGATCGCCTGGGCCGCACGTTCACCGAGACCGGCGCCAGCTATATGGGCTTCGCGGTCTCCGCGTTGCTGGCGACGGGGTTGGCGTCGCGGCCGTTTTATGGATTGGCGCTCAGCGGGGACGGCTCATTCAGCATGAACCCGCAGATTCTCATCGACGGCGTGGCTCACGGCGCGCGCGGCTGTATCCTGCTGCTCGACAACCGCCGCATGGGCGCCATCTCGGGCTTGCAAGAGGCGCAATACGGCGCGGCCCACGCGACGAACGACCGCGTGGTGGTCGACTACGTCGCCTGGGCCCGTGCGGTGAAAGGCGTCGCCGCCTTCGACGGTGGACGATCGCTCGAGTCGCTGACCGGGGCGCTCGAAGCAGCGTACGCGCACAACGGCCTGTCACTGATCCACGTGCCCGTCTACTATGGTCCCGACCCCCTCGGCAGCATGGGCGTCTTCGGCCGCTGGAACGTGGGGAGCTGGGTAGACGCAACGCAAGCGTTGCGGCATGAGATTGGGCTGTAACGATGGCTGTAAGCAAGATCGGGCCGTAATGGTGAAACCATGACGTTTCTCAGACCGATCTCCAGCCTTCAGGCTCCAGCCCCTCACGACCTATACGTCGATGGCGCCTGGACGCCCGCCGCAGACGGCGCCAGGATGGACATCATCGACCCGGCCACCGAGGAGCCGGTCGACTCCGTACCCGTGGCGACGCCGAAGGACCTCGATCGCGCGCTGGCCGCGGCAGAGCGTGGCTGGAAGCTGTGGCGCGAGACCGACGCCTGGACGCGCAGCGCTACGCTGCGCCGCGTCGCCGAGCTGGTGCGCGCACGCAGTGACACGATCGCGGCGATTTTGACCGAGGAACAGGGCAAGCCCCTGGCAGAGGCGAAAAGCGAGGCGCTGGCGGCCGCCGACAATTTCGATTGGTATGCAGACGAGGCACGGCGCATCTATGGCCGCGTCATCGACGGCCACTCGACAGCGCATCGCCTGCTCGTGCTGCGTCAGCCGATCGGCCCGGTGGCCGCGTTTACCCCCTGGAATTTCCCCGTCTTGCTGCCGGCGCGAAAACTCGCCGCGGCGATGGCGGCTGGCTGCTCGATCATCCTGAAGCCCGCCGAGGAATCGCCGCGCAGCGCGCTCTGCCTGGCGCAGGCATGTCACGATGCCGGCATACCCGCGGGCGTTCTCAACGTCGTCACGGGCGACCCGGCGCTCATCAGCTCCCACCTGATTGCGTCCCCGATCATTCGCAAGGTCAGCCTGACAGGCTCCGTGCCGGTCGGGCGACACATTCTCAAGCTCTGCGCCGACGGCATCAAGGCGGTCTCGATGGAATTGGGCGGGCACTCGCCCGTGCTCGTCTTTGCGGACGCCGATGTCGAGGAGGCGGCAGAGATCGGCGCGCGCGGCAAGTTTCGGAACAACGGCCAGGTTTGCATTGCCGCAAGCCGATTTTTCGTCCACGAGTCGGTCGTCGAACGCTTTACCCGACGCTTCGTCGAGGTGACGCAGGCGCTGCGCATCGGGGACGGACGCGACCCGCAGACGGAGATCGGCCCGCTCGCCAACCGCCGGCGCCTCGCCGCCACGGAGGCTCTCGTGCAGGACGCACGCGACAAAGGCGCCTGCGTGTCGTGCGGCGGCGTGCGCCCAAAGGGCTTCGCCCGCGGCTTCTATTATCAGCCGACGGTGCTCACCGCGGTGGATGCATCGATGCGTGTGATGTCCGAAGAGCCCTTTGGCCCGGTCGCTCCGATCGCGACATTCACGGAACTGGAAGACGCGCTGGCTCGGGCGAACGCGACGCAGTACGGTTTGGCGGGCTTCGTGTTCACGAGCAGTATGCGCACCGCATTTCTAGCGGCCGAGGCTCTCGAGGTAGGCATGGTCGGCGTCAACACCCTCGTGATCGCCGCGGCCGAGATCCCGTTCGGTGGCATCAAGCAATCGGGCTTTGGCCGCGAAGGCGGCCGCGAAGGCATCGAAGCGTATACGGTGCCGAAGTACGTGAACCTTCGCCTGTGAGTGACAGGACCAAGCCCCAGCGACCTTTCGGCATTGACCGAGGCCTCACCGCATACGGTGATCTCGGCTTCAGCAAGTACCTGCGCCGGGCCTTCCTGGCATCGGCCGGCTTCGACCGGGCCGACCTCGACCGGCCCGTGGTCGGCATCGCCGACACGTCGTCGGAGTACACCACCTGCCATCGGCACATGCCGGAGATCGTGCAGGCAGTGAAGCGCGGGGTGCTCGAGGCGGGCGGGTTGCCGCTGGTGTTTCCGACCATTTCGCTCGGCGAGATCCTGCTGTCGCCGACGTCGATGCCCTATCGCAACCTGCTGGCGATGGAGACGGAAGAAATGATCCGCGCCCAGCCGATGGACGCGGTCGTGCTGCTCGGCGGCTGCGACAAGACCGTTCCGGCCCAGCTCATGGCGGCAGCGTCCGCCAACGTCCCTGCCATCGCCGTGGTAACCGGCCCGATGATGACCGGCAGTTGGCGCGGCGAGCGGCTGGGTGCGTGTACGGACTGCAGGCGCTACTGGGCGTTGTATCGGGCTGGCGAGCTGGACGACGTGGCGATCAGCGAAATTGAAGAGTCGCTGTGCCCTACGGGCGGCACGTGCATGGTCATGGGCACCGCATCGACGATGGCGTGTATCGCCGAGGCTCTCGGTCTCATGCTCCCTGGCGGCGCAACCGCTCCATCCGGCTCCGGCGATCGGCTGCGCCACGCAGTCGCGGCAGGCCGGCGCGCTATGGAACTAGTCGCCAGGCCGATCCTGCCCCTCGACATTCTGACCCGGGCGGCCTTCAACAACGCGCTCAGCGTGCTTGCCGCCGTGGGCGGGTCGACGAATGCGATCATTCATTTGACGGCGATCGCCCGGCGTGCCGGTGTGCTGCTGACGCTCGACGATGTGCACGACGCCGCGCAGCGCGTGCCATTGCTGGTCGACTGCAAGCCGGCGGGCGCCGGATATTTGGAAGACATGCATCGCGCCGGCGGCGTGCCCACGCTCCTCAAGACACTGGCTCCCCTGCTCGATCTCTCTGCCATCGGCGTCTCCGGCCACACGCTGGGGGATCTGCTGCAGCACGTATCGCCAGCCCAGTCCTGGCAGTCGACGATCCACACCCTCGATGCGCCGCTCGGCTCGACGGGCGCGCTAGTTACACTGCGCGGCTCGCTGGCGCCGGATGGCGCGGTGATCAAGCGCGCCGCCGCCACCCCGTCGTTGCTGCGGCATACGGGATCGGCGGTGGTCTTCGATTCGCCCGAAGATGCGGCCGCGCGCATCGACGATCCGGCCCTGAAGATCACGCCGGCGCACGTGCTCGTCCTGCGCAACGCCGGTCCGGTCGGCGCCGGCATGCCGGAGGCTGGTTCGCTACCGATTCCGCGCTATCTGGCCCAGGCGGGCGTGCGCGATATGCTGCGCGTTTCCGACGCGCGCATGAGCGGCACGGCGTATGGGACAGTGGTCCTGCACTGCGCTCCGGAAGCGGCGGTCGGCGGTCCACTGGCGCTCGTGCGCGACGGTGACCGGATCGAGCTCGATGTTGCGGCACGGCGCATCGATCTGCTGGTCGAGCCTTCGGAGCTGGCGCGCCGCCGTGCGGGGTTCATTCCGCCTCCGCTGCCGGAGCGCGGTTGGCGCCGCTTGTACGCTCAGCACGTGCTTCAAGCGGACCTTGGTGCCGATCTGGACTTCCTCGCACCCCTTCCGCCGGCGGCGTGACGACCCGTTCCGGCATCCCGGAGGCATTGCATTGTTTTACAAGAGCCTGGGAACCAAGCTCACTTTGTTCGCAGGCCTCCTCGTCACGCTCGGCTTGGCCATTCTCTCGTTCGCCTTGATCAGCACGAGCCGCCGCCAGGTCATCGATGAGGTGGTCCAAAGTAGCGACAACGTGGCGCAGTTGATTCGCCTGAGCATTACCCACGACATGCTTCGGGACGCGCGGGAGGGCGTGCAGCAGGTGATCACTGACGTCGGAAGCCACCCCGGCGTGGAGAGGATCCGTCTCTTCAACAAGGAAGGCAAGATCTCCTATTCATCCGTTCCCGAGGAAATCGGGACTCTGGTGGACAAGAAGGCAGAGGCCTGTTTCCAATGCCACGACGCAAACGAACCGATCCACCATCTGACGATCGCAGATCGCTCGCGAATCTACGAGAATGCACGAGGACAGAGGATCCTTGCCACGATCAGCGTGATCCCCAATGAGAGCCGCTGCGCCGGAGACGACTGCCACGAAGAGCCGCAAATCAAAAGCGTCCTCGGTGTCTTGGATGTCGGCGTATTCATGGCGCCCACGGAGAAGCGCATCGGCGACAATACCCGACAGGCCATTTTCATCTCGTTGGTCATCCTGATTCTGACCTCCGGTGGCCTGTTCTTCGTCATCTACGCAACCGTCAATCGGCCCATCTGGGGTCTCATCAACGCGACGCGGCAAGTTGCGAGCGGAGATTTCAGTCCCAAAGTCTCGCCCACGGCGGCCGCGGAAATCGGAATTCTCGCCCGCTCGTTCAACAAGATGGTCGAACGCATGGACAGTTCGCGGACCCAACAGGAAGAGTGGATCGGCACCTTGAAGGATGAACTCGGCAAGAAAGCCCGAGAGATGCGAACGATGCAGTATCGGACCATGCAAGCCGAGAAGCTCTCCGCAGTCGGGCTGGTCGCCGCCGGCGTGGCTCATGAGTTGAACAGCCCGCTCATGGCGATCATTACTTTCGCACATCTGCTTCGGCGCAATGTCGCTGCCGACTCCCAGGAATGCCAGGACTTGGGGATGATCATCGCCGAGGCAAACCGTTGCGCGGTCATCATTCGAAATCTCTTGGACTTCTCCCGGGAGCAGAAACCAGACCAACAGTTTCAGCTGTGTAAGCCCGCCGAGATGCTGGAGCATGTCATGAAGTTGGTGCGCCCCAAGCTGCGCGAGCACGAGATCGAAGAGCTGTGCCTCGTTGATGAGAATTTGCCCGAAATCGAGGCGGACCCGAGCCAGATCACGCAGGTGTTCCTCAACCTCATGCTGAACGCCGTTCAAGCAATGAAACCAGGTGGCAAGCTTTCTGTGCGCGTGGATGAGGTCGCGCGGGAGGATTTCAAGGAGCACGGCTTTCCGCCGGATCAGGGCTCCTCGCTCATCCGCTTCCGTTTCCTCGACACGGGGCACGGAATTTCACAGGCGAATTTTGGAAGGGTATTCGACCCGTTTTTCACGACGAAACCAGCGGGCCAGGGATCGGGCCTCGGGCTATCCGTCTCCCACGGCATCGTTACGCGTCATGGTGGCGCAATCATCATCGATAGCGATGGCCAGACGTGGACAGAATTCACGGTGCTCCTGCCCACAAGAAGAGACAGAGCAGACTCTGAACACGCTGACCCGACCGTTGCGGAGCAGGCAATTTGAAGGCCAAGGAGACCCCGATGCAAGAGAAGCAAGATTGGCACCTGACGCCAAGCGTCCTCGTGATCGACGACGAGGCGGTGGTATGCGAAAGCATCCAACGGGTACTTGGCGAAGAGGGCTACGACGTGACGACCACCTGCGTCCCCCAGGAGGGGATCGCGTTGCTGCAACAACGGAGCTTCGACCTGCTGCTTCTGGACCTCAAGATGCCGGGACTCAGCGGAATGGAGGTGCTGCGGGACGCGCGGGCCTATGCGCCCGATACCGAGGTCGTGATCGTGACCGGTTACGCGACGATCGATACGGCCATCGACGCGATTCGGCAGGGCGCCTTCGACTACCTGCAAAAGCCCGTAGCGCCGGATCAACTGCTGATCGCGGTGGCCCGTGCGCTGGAACGCAGGCATTTGCTCGGCCTGACCCAGCGATTGCACTCGGAACTGGAGTCCCGGCACCGTATCGGTGGGCTGGTCTGCTCTTCTCCGAAGATGCAGCGTGTCATGCAGCTCGTCATCAAAGCGGCCCCCACGAACAGTACGGTGCTCATCACGGGGGAGACCGGCACCGGCAAGGACTGCATCGCCAAGGCCATTCACTACAACAGTCCCCGAAAGGACAAGCCGTTCGTCGTAGCAGACTGCTCGGCACTGAATGAGTCTCTGCTGGAGTCTGAACTTTTCGGTCACGTCCGGGGTGCTTTTACCAGCGCAGTCCGCGATCGCCCTGGGCTGGTTCAGGTCGCGCGAGGCGGCACGCTGTTTCTCGACGAGATCGCGACTATTTCCAGTCGCATACAGAGCAGCCTCTTACGTCTCTTGCAGGAACATGAGATTCGACCCGTTGGTGCCGACGCCTACGAACGCGTGGATGTACGTTTGGTCGCGGCCACCAACAAGAATCTGTTGGAGCTCGTCGAGCGCGGCGAGTTTCGGGAAGATCTCTATTACCGCTTGGGCGTCTTCACGATCACCTTGCCCCCACTTCGGGAGCGGATCGAGGAAATCCCCCTACTGGCGCACCACTTCGTCGAAAAGTACGCAACCGAGTTCGGGAAGCGCGTCGAAGGCATCCGACCCCGAGCTCTCTCCGCCCTCGAAGTCCATGAATGGCCCGGAAACGTGCGGGAGCTCGAGAACGTGATCGAGCGTGCGGTATTGCTGACCGACACGGAGTTCATCGATGTCGACGCCCTACCCACTATTTTGGGTGAACACTCCGCGCTGGAGACGGAAGACATTCCGGCCGACGCTCGGGCCCTGGCGGCGCGCAAGAAGGAGCTGCGCGCTGAATCCGTAGAGCGACTCGAGAAGCTTTTCGTCATCAAGTCTCTGCAACAGGCTCGCTGGAACATCAGTGATGCCGCGCGTGCGGTCGACATGCAGCGCCCGAACTTCCACGCCCTGATGCGCAAGCACGGGATCATCGTTCCCAAAGCTGCCGGGGGTTCCGCAGAAGACGAGTAGGAGCCGCCGGGCGCGACCCTGCCACCTCTACCGTATAACTTTCATATATGGGCAATTGAGGGCGTCGGATCCCGCCTGCCACCCATAGTTCCTGGAAAACCACACGTTTCACCAGCGGACAGCGTTTCATCCATGGGATGAGACCCGGCAGGTGTATACGAACGACATACACCGCTGCGAAACCCGCCGGTATTCGCTGAATCCGGAAATCAAAAATCTTCTTTTTGCATAGCTACTTAGCCAGCATCTGGGACTGCTGGTTTAGCTCGCTTTTCCTGGCATGACCCTTGCAGCGTCCAAGAGCGTGTGACGAACCCAGACCCACCGTTGATTGCTTGATCCGGTGGGTGCCTCGCGAGGCGGCACGTGAACCATCAACCGAACGTCATTGCAATCCTGGAAAGCGGCTCCGCGGGCGAGTTGTTGGCGGACCGCATGGCCACGCACGGCCTGTCCACAGTGCGCTTCAGCAGCCTGGAAGCTTTGAGCCGCTGTGATGCGCTGCCTTCGATTTCCGTCCTGGTCTTTCGCGTGGGCGGAAGAGATCGAGTCGGGTCCCTGCTGATCGCTCTGGCTCACCTGACTCACGAGTATCCCGCCCTGCACAAGCTCGCCATCGTGGACGATGGCATTTCAGTGATGCTGGCGTCCTACCTGAGCTCCTGCTCAGTCGAAGTAATCCATACCGCTCTAGACACATCCGGTGTGGATCACGTTGCGCGCACCGTGCGGCGCATCGTGGAGCGACGGCCGTGGTGCATCGCACCGGGCCAATCTCTTTCATGGGGCCGATGGTCCCAGGAGGTGCAAGATGCTCGAGCAACGCAACACTGAAATGCTTCGTACACAAGAGATTCTTTTCGTAGACGACGAAAAGAACGTACGCGAAGCCTGGCAGCGCCTGCTGTCCGCCGACAACCGAGCCGTTGCTACGGCGGCGGATGGAGAGAGCGCCATTTCTGGCTTGTCCAGACGTCCAGTCGACCTGGTGATTTCGGATCTTCGGATGCCGGGAGTGGACGGTCTCGATCTGCTGAAGTGGCTCAACGAACACCAGCCCAAGACTCGTTTCGTCCTGATTACTGGGTATGGGAGCCCTGAGGTCGAAGGCCGAGCCCGGGCCCTTGGCGCTTACGGCTATCTGGAGAAGCCGGTTCGTCCGGAGCAACTGGAAGCAATCGCGGAAGCCGCGTTGCGAGGAGACCGTTCGTCCTGGGACGGCACCATCGCTGGAAAGGCGATTGCCGCGGTGACAGGTGAAAGGTGTCTCGTCGTCCAGAAGTTTGAACCCGCCGTAGAGGCAGTTCTGGAGCAATCGCTTGCAGCCGAGCCTGAGCTGGATGTCGTGGCAGAGGTGGCTGCCGAAGTTCCGGCCTCCCATGGTGCGCTTCGGGCGATTGCAAGGCTGGCGGTGGCACCGATCCTGGGAGCGGCGTTCGTCGTATTCCTGCCGGTGATCGGAATCGGAGCCGTGTGTTACGGAGTCGGCGCGAAGATCAAGCACCTGGTCCTGGCGAAGTCCAACGCCGTGATGCTCGACCTGGAAACCGAAAAGGTAGCGCCGGTGGAATCGACACCCACCCAGGCAGGAACGATGCGTGGCCTCGGTCGCATGCTGGCTGCGCCCTTCATGGGCCTCGCCTTCATCGTGTTCCTGCCGGCGATCGTAGCCGGTGCGGTTTGTTACGGAATCGGGATGAAGCTCGCGCACATGTTCCGGCGTCCCGCCGTATACCAAAGCCTCGAAGGTTGAGGATACTGCAATGCGTATTTCTGCCATTGGCCTTGCCCTCGCGCTCCTGTGCCTCCCTCTCGCGGCGAAGGCCGCGGGAGGGCAGGACTTGTCTGCCGAAGAAATCGTATCGCTGAACGCAGACTGCTTGGACTGCCATGCCGACATGGACGAGGATGAGGCGCAGTACATCTTCCCCAGTGGCAAGGTGCTTGATTTCCGAATCGATCCCGAGACCCAAGGAGCTTCGGCTCACGGCAAGATCCTTGCTTGCGTCTCCTGCCATAAGGCTTATGACGACGATCATCCGGAGTTCGAAGAGCCCGCCGAAGCGCAGTATGCACAGTCGAAGTCTGACCTGTGTATGTCCTGCCATGAAGACGTCATCCGCCAACACCCGGTGGATGAGGCGGGCTCGCCTCTATGCACCGACTGCCACTCCGCGCACAGGGATCCTAGTTTCAAAGCTTCCCCTGCGAGCCTCATCGATCGTTGCGGCCGTTGCCACGAAGAAGAAATCTCGGATTTCAAAGCGGGTGGTCACGCCGAGGCTGTTTCGGAGACCTCACCGAATTCGGACCTGCCTCAGTGCAACACCTGCCACCCGGCCCATGAGAAGCCGGAGGGCGCGGCACTGCCGATGAATACCCGCGTGACGCAGTTGTGCATCGAATGCCACTCGAGCAATCTGCTCGTTCTCAAGTACAAGAGGCCGGGCACGATCGTCACCTCGTATATGCAGGATTTCCACGGCCTGACCTTTCAACATCTCTCGACCGATCTCGACGAATCCGAGCGCACACAGATCATGACCTGTTCCACCTGCCACGGACCGCACAATGTGAGACCCCTGGAACAAGGTCAGCTGGCCCAGGTCTGCGCCAAGTGCCATGAGGGCGCATCCGACAGCTTCTCAAGTGCGTGGATCGGGCACGGAGACGCCGGGCCGCAGAGTGCAATCCTCGTATGGATCGTCCGCATGAGCTACCGCGTTCTCATCCCGCTCGTGGTGATCGGTCTGTTGTTGAACATCCTGATTCAAATCAACCACCATCGCAAGCGTGGACGAAAGCACGCTGGCGATGAGGCCACAGAAGGCCATGCGCTACAAGGCTCGGATGGTTTGCCGGCAAGCGTGATCCGTTTCTCCACCTTCGTCCGTGCCGAGCATGTAGTCGTAGCGAGCCTGTTCAGCATGCTCGTTCTAACCGGGCTTCCGCAGGCGTATCCGGAATCCCGTATCGCAGGAGCATTCGTGGATTTCTGGGGCGGGATCAGCTCGACCCGCTTCATCCATCGCGCATGTGGCTTCACCTTCGTGACCGCCCTGGTGATCCACGTCCTTCAGGGCATCATCACAACGGTTCGTCACCAGTCCAAGCCTGATATTCTGCCCACGGTCGATGATTTCAAGGATGCCCTCGATAACCTGAAACATTTCATGGGCAAGGGGCCCGCGCCGCGCTTCGGCAAGTTCGACTACGGCGAAAAATTCGAATACTGGGGACTGTTGCTCGGCGGCTTCCTGGTTGGCGGAACGGGTTTGCTCCTGGTCTTCCCGGAGTTCGTCGGCACGTACCTCCCCGGCGTGGTGCTCACCGCAGCGCGCCTTGCCCATGGCTACGAAGCCACTTTGGCGATCCTCGTGTTGCTGGTATGGCATTTGTGGGGCGTGAGCCTGCGACCGGAAGTCTTCCCCTGTGATACCTCGATCTTCACGGGAAAGATCAGCACCGAACGCCTACGCGAGGAACACGCCCTGGAGTACGAAAGGCTACTGGCCGAGCAGAAGCAGACAGCCACAACAGCGTTGGACAAGGCATCCGCTGCTGGTTCGAGGTCCGCATGAACACGATCGCCCCGAGCGGGTGGCGGAGGCTGGGGATCCCGCTGACGTTCGGGGCGCAGCGGCGTGGCGCTAGTCTCCCGGCGCCTCTCCCGGGCGATACTCGGAGTCCAGGTTCGCGCGGATCTCCGGGAGTGTGCGCCACACGGGCCGCAGTTCGTGGCGCGCGAAGAGAGGGGCCTGGTCCGCGTAGTGGAGTGAGTCCGGACGCGAGCTGCTTCCGTACTGGTGGACGGCGCGCGAGTGCGCGCCGTCCGGGCCGAAGTCCACGAGCATGACGAAGCAGTCCCCGGCGTGCCCGACCAGGCGGCCGTCGGAACCGAGTGTGGTGTAGGTGGCCGCCACCACGTCGGGGCCACCGCCGAGCCCGAGATCGACGGCGCCGCGGCGCAGGCGCTGCACCTCGGCGAGGGGAGGATCCAGGCGGCCGAAATGCACGCGCAGCGTCGAGACCGCGTCGGCGAGCGTGCCCGCCGCGTCCTCCGGCTCCTGCCCGCGCCCATTGTGGGCCTTCTCGAACGGCGTGAGCGCCAGGATCGCGAGGGCGCCTTCACGCGAATCGGCGGGGAGCGTGCGGTCCCAGCGCCGGAGCAAAGCCTGGGCCTCCGCAACGTCTGCGTTGCCCTGCGCAGCGAAGAGCTTCGCCAGGGCATCGTCCACCCAGACGCGGCCGTCATAGCGCTGGTCCCACTTTACGCCCTCGAAGGCTTCGGGGGAGAGCTGAGAGCCGTCTCCGAGCAGCGCGAGCAGCCGGAACGAGCGCTCGGTCTCGCGGGTCTCGATCCCGAGCGAGACGGGCCAGGCGGCGGGATCGAAGGTCCCCGGGCCGCTCGCGGTGAATGGGGTCGAGTTCGCGTTCTGCACGAAACCGCGCGGCGGATCCTGCACGCGAGGCAGCGCGTCGAAGGGTAGATAGGAAGTCCAGATCGCCTGCGACGTGTCGCCGGGGAGCACGCCGCTCCAGTCGAAGGACGGATCGCGCTCGGGGAGGCGTGCGTTGTAGACGTAGCCAATGTGGCCGTCGGCGTCGGCGTAGGCCGTGTTGAACATGGGGATCGCGTTCATGCGCATGGCGTCGAGCCACTGCTCGCGGTCGCGCGCCTTGTTCATGCGCCACCACTGCTCGGCAGCGCGAAGATCCCCGGCGCCCGCGATGCGGAACGCATACACGGCCTTGGTGTCTCCCTCGCCAAGCTCGAGCACGGGCCCCTGCACCGACCAGCGCGCCTCGCGTGTGGTCGTCCACGGAAGGAAGCCGAGGAGCTTCATGTGCAGCGGCACGTCGCGCCGTTCGAACGCGCGCCATGCGCCGTCGAGGCGGTAGCGCTGAGGGTCGGCCGGATCGATCTCGAGGCGGTAGGCGTCGATCAGGTCTGGACGATTCACCGTATGCGCCCAGCCGAGGCGCGCATTGTGCCCGTGGAGCACGGCGGGAGAGCCCGGGAAGAGCCCGCCGCTTGCGTCCCAGCCCTCGTCACTGTGGAGCTGCGCTTCGTACCATGCGACGGGCCCGTCCCAGGGCTGGTGCGAGTTCACGGCCAGGTGCGTGCGCCCGTCGCTCGACCGCGTGCGGGCGATCGCGAAAGCGTTCGAGCCCAGAAGGGTCGGTGCGCCCTTCCCTGGCCCGCTCGCGCGCGCTTGCGCCTTCGCGGGCGCGGACTTCGAGAGCGGGCCGAGCACGTCGAGGAGTCCCTCGAAGAACGGCATCTTGTGGGCGAATCCCGCGACGATGTCCTGCCCGCGGAAGGGCAGCAGGTCCGGCAGCACCAGCTCCTGCGGATGACGCTCCGCGTAGAAGTTCAGGCCGTTGGCATAGGCCTCGGCCACGGCGCGGAACTCCGGCGAGAGCTGCGTCTCGTAGCCGTCCTCCACCTGCTCGTGGATCCGAAGCAGCGCCACGAGGTAGTCGCTGCGCGCGCCGTCCGGGCCCTCGAGCTCGCCCAGTCGTCCGCGCTCCATCACGATCGTGTGCTGAATCGTGGGGAAGTCATCCTCCGCGTGCGCCCAGGCGAGGCCGAACGCCACGTCCGCATCGCGCTCGCCAAAGATGTGCGGAATGCCGTAGCGATCGCGCAGGATGCGCACCCGGCCGGCCTCCTCGGGCGGCAGCGCGGCTGGCGGCGGCGTCGCGCAGCCGAGGACCAGCGGGAGCAGGAGCAACGGAAGGAGAACGACCCAGCGCTTCGTCATGGCGGCGCATGCTAGCGGCTGTCCGGGCGAAATAGGGCGACTGACGCGTGGAGGGCCCGCGCGGCGGACACCGGGGATCGCCTCGCGACGCCGGAGTCCCTGCTGCGCCCCTGGATCGGATGCGCGTCTTCCCCGAATAGTTCTTGATCTCCGAGGAGCGAGGGTTCATCCTCCAGGATGGAGCGGCGACCACGGGTCCAAGTACCGGGAAGAGGGCATTGCCCCCGGGGCGTCAGGACGAAATCCTGTCTTCAGGAGCGCCACCCAAGTGTTGTGGCGCCGCTCCACTCCTCTCTGTCCCCTGGCGAGCGCTCCGCTGCGGTAGCACGACGCGGGCCGCCGGAGGCGCCGGATGGCCCTTCCGGTTCAAGGGCGCCGGCTGTCCATCCAACGCTTCGCGATGATCTCGCGCATCATCTCGCTGGTGCCGGCGCCAACGCCCCAGTTCTGCACGCCACGGGAGCAGCGCGCCACGTAGTTCTCCTCCATGAAGCCGTAGCCGCCGAAGGCCTGCGCGCAGTCGGGGATCAGCCGGCGCACCATCTCGGCGGCATGCAGCTTCGCCATGCTGACCGAGAGCTCGCCCCCCGGATCGCGGCTGACGAGGCGGTCCGCCGCGCGGTAGGTGAGCAGCTCCGAGGCCTCCAGGTCCGTGACGAGATCGGCCATGCGATGGCGCCAGACCTGCATCGAGGCGAGCTTGTGGCCGAAGGCGGAGCGCTCCTCGAGGTAGGCGCGGGTCTCCTCGAGGATGTCGCGACAGAGCGCGTTGACCATCGTCGAGAGCACGAGCCGCTCGCTCTGGAAGGCCTGCATGATGTAGCGGAAGCCGCGACCTTCTTCACCGACCCGGAAGCGAACGGGAATGCGCACGTCGTCGAAGAAGAGCTCGGCCGTGTCGCTCGAGTGGAGGTCGAGCTTCTCGAGGCGCCGGCCGACCTGGAAGCCGCGGGTGTCGGTCGGGACGACCAGCAGACTGATGCCGTCGGCTCCGGGCCCGCCCGTGCGTGCGGCGAGTGTCACGAAATCGGCCCGCACGCCGTTCGTGATGAAGATCTTGCCGCCGCGGATCACGTACTCTTCGCCCTCGCGGCGAGCCGACGTGATCAGAGCCGCTACGTCCGAGCCGCCGCCGGGCTCGGTCACGCCGAGCGCCGCAATGCGCTCGCCGCGGATCGCGGGCACGAGCCACTCCTGCCGAAGCTCGTCCGAGCCGTGCGCATGGATCACGGACGTCGCCATCTCGCACTGCACCAGCAGCCCCACCACGGCGCCGATGTCGCGACCGCGCATCAGCTCCTCGACCAGGATCACGGTGTACCAGTGATCCAGACCGCTACCGCCCCACTTCGGATCGAAGCGAACGCCGAGCAGGCCGAGCGCGCCGGCCTTGGAGAAGAGTTCATCCGGAAAACCGTCCTTGCGCCAGCGATCCGCGTGCGGGCGGATCTCCTCGCGCGTGAAACGCCGCACCGTGGCGCGGAAGGCCTCATGATCCTCGTTCCAATCGGGGAAGCTCATGGCTACGCGAGGTCGAAGAAGGCCGCCAGGGCGGCCGGATCGAGGGGCAGGGTCCAGATCTCGGCTGCGCGCCCACTCTGCACGCGGGCGAGGAGCAGGTAGTCGATCTCGATCGCGCTCAAGCCCACCTGTGCGTGGACGTGGAAGATCATCGACACGCGCTCCTCGCTCACCAAGACGTCGTCGAGACGCGCGTCGAAGACCTCCATCAGGTCGCCGATCTGGGCAAGGAACTCGGAGACGGCCTGCGGCCCCACGTGAGTGCCCCGCCAGGGCGCTCTTGCCGTTGCATGCCAGACGACATCGGGCGCAAGGATCCGCTCCAGCGCATCCACATCGCCGGCAGAAACGGCCTGCCAGGCCGCGCGTGCGAGCTGCCCGTTCGGATGCTCTCCCAACCAGATTCTCCTTCTTGGCTAACGGTCTCACGGCCTCACGGCCGGAGGGCGACCATCATACTGCTCCCCGGGCACGGCTACGACGGCGCCCGACTCGACATCGGCATCCGTCACGTCGACGCTCCGCTCCTGGCTGTCCCCGGCGTGCACGCGCCAGGGCCCGGCTGGATGTGCGGGAGCCAAGGTCTGGCTCGCGTACGGAACGCGCAGGCGTGCGACGCCTCGCTCGTCGGCCGTGGTCTGTGCCCGGTATGGAAAACGGCGCTCGGTCGGGGTCTCCACGAACACCTCGGCGACGACCGTGGCTCCTGGCTTCGCCTGCACCTCGAGCACGGCCCCGGGCACGATCTCGAAGAGCTTGTACGGCTGCACGCCGGGAGGAAGCCGGATCCCGTACTCAGACAGCAGCGGCACCCCACCGCGCGGCCCTTCCGTCAGCAGCCGGAAGCGCTCGAAACGCGGCCGTCCGCCGGTGGCTCGCCCGTCCTCCAGATGGAGCCGCTGGTTGAGCGAAGCTGGCGGCATCTGGATCGGCAGCGTCACGACGTAGCGCGCCCGCAGCGTGTGCGCACGCTCGACGGCCTCCTCCTCATCGGAGAGCTGGAGAAAGCCGTTCGCCAACTCGTAGCTCTCGAACTTATCCCAAAAGTTGTCTGCGGCGACGGGGCGGCGCGCGTAGTAGCGGAGCGAGTGGCCGATGCTCGGCAGGCTCAAAAGACCGTACTCCGGCGCTCCCGCGTCGTCGAAGCCGGGAGTCTCGGGCGTGGCGGCGCGCACCTGCTGCGAGAACAGCTCGAGGCTGCCCTTGGCATCGGAGAGCAGTGCGGCTTCACCGGCTGGAGGCCGGCGAAGATAGGCGAGCGAGGGAGCGGCATTCGCTGCGAAGTCGCGCAGTGACGGGACGAGCAGGGCGAATGCGAGGGCGGCGACCGCGAGCAGCGCGGTGCGGGGACCGAGCCCCGCGCGCAGCTGCAGCATGCGCTCGATCTCACCGAGGGCGAGGGCGAAGCAGACCGCGGCCGGCGCGCCGAGATCGTTGCCGTAACGGGTCTGCAGGAGCGCGAGCGCGGCAAGAGGCGCCGTCCATGCGGCAAGAAGGAGGGCAGGCTTGCGGCGGCTCTGCTCCCTGGCCGCGAGCAGCGCGAAGGCGGGTGCGAGCGGCACGGCGTAGGCCCAGGCACCGAAGTAGATCGTGGCGGCGTAGAGGGGCTTGCGGCCAAAGAGCGGGAACAACGGAACCTGCTCCACCGTGCCCGCGCCCGATGCATCGTTGAGCGTCATGAAGCGCAGCGCCGGAAGGAGCTGCTCGCGAATTGCTTCAACGCTCGCGAGGGCGACAGCGACCAGGACGCCGGCGGCGCTGAGGCCGAGCAGGCGCCGCAGCCACGAGCGGGCAGGCCAGCGCTGCTCCCACTCGGCCGTCCCGAGGGAGAGCGCGCCGAGCGCCGACACGATCGTCAGGTGAAGATTCGAGAGCATGATGGTCGAGAAAGGCCCTCCGGAAATCGCACCGAGGGCAAAGACGACGGGCGCTACGAGCGCCGCCGTCAGCAGCGCGCCGAGGCCGAGCAGGCGCAGC
This sequence comes from uncultured Myxococcaceae bacterium, assembly GCA_964353695.1. Classification (GTDB taxonomy): domain Bacteria; phylum Myxococcota_A; class UBA9160; order UBA9160; family UBA9160; genus MYXO. Next base: position 6,194 of record CAYGXT010000005.1, on the reverse strand, counting down.
CGGCGCACGTCACCGGAGAGCGCACAGACGAGCAGCAGGCTGCCGTCGGCGATCGCGACGTAGAGCAGGCTCCCACTCCAGCTGAGCAGCATGGCCGCGCGGACGAGCGCAAGACCCAGATCGAGGGCCAGCAGCCGGCTCCGCACGGACTCCGGCGAGAGGAACCAGAGCGCGAGCGCCAGCCATAGGGCGCCGAGCAAGCTCACCCAGCAGTGGTGATCGCCGCCGCCGACGATGCTATACGCGATCGTGATGCCGAAGCCCGCGTAGAGCATCGCACCAAGCAGCGCGAGGCTGGGAGCGACGAGCGCCCGCGTGGCCGCATACACAGCAAAGACGCCGAGCGTGCCGAGCACGGGCCCCGACCACGCCAGCACGTGATCGATCCCCGTGGCGCCGACCAGGCGTGCCGCCGCGGCGATCATGAGATCGAAGCCGGGAGGCCAGGGGACCGCACCACCGAGGGGTCCAGCAAGATAGGAGTCCCAGGTCAGGAAGGCCGGGAAGTTCGAGAAGCTGTACTGGGCGAGCCGCGCGTGGTAGGGGCCGTCTCCGTTCTCGAACACGACCACGCCGGCGGCGGGAAATACGTGCTCGAGGCCCACCGAGCGCAGCGCGAACGCGCAGGCTGCGACGGCGGCGAGCGCGAGGACCACGAGAATGGCCGAGCTCGCCCGGCCCCGAGGACGCATCGCGACCCATCCTACCATGGCCGGGGACGCCGGCCGACGGGAGCTTACGGCCGCGCCGCCGCTCGAGAAGGACTCCACGCGCCGCTAGAAGCCGAGCTCGCTCAGCTCCACGGGTCGTTTCTCCCGCGCCGAGCGCTCCCCCGCCGCTCCGATTCCGACGGCCAGCGCGCCATCGAGGGCGCTGACGATGGGCTTGCCTCCGGTGCGGATCGCGGCGAGGAAGGCAAGATGCTCGAGGAGAGTTGAGCCATGGTGCGCGCCGGCCTGCTTCGCGCGCGGGTCGATCTTGAAGCCGATGCTGGCCGGCTCGTCGCGATCGCGGCGCGTCAGCACGAGGGTATGCGCCGGAAGGAAGGCTTCGGCCTTGCCGCGGTCTCCGGTCACCGCGATCTCCATCTCGTTCGTCGAGTTCTCCGCGAACATGCAGAGGTCGAGGAGCGCTCGGGCTCCCTCCTCGTAGTCGACCACGACGTAGGCGTTGTCGAGAATGTCAGGCTTCTCTCCGCCGTAGCGCTCGTCGAGATGGTTCACGTCCATTCCACCCGAAGCGTAGACACGCACGGGTCGCTGCGTCGTCAGCAGGTTCATGAGATCGAAGAAGTGGCAGCACTTCTCGACGAGTGTGCCGCCCGTATTTCGCGAGAAGCGGTTCCAGTCGTCCACCTTCTTGAGAAACGGGAAGCGATGCTCGCGGATCGCCAGCATCCGGAGCCTGCCGATGGCGCCGGCGCGCACCTCCTCGATGAGCCGCCACACGGGACGCATGAAGCGGTACTCCATCCCGACCCAGACCAGGCCCGGATGCTTCGCGGCGGCGTCCACGACCCGAAAGCAGTCCTCGACCGTGGTGCAGAGCGGCTTTTCGATCAGCACATGCTTGCGGGTCTGGAAGACGGCCTGCAGCACGTCGAAGTGCGTGTAGTTCGGCGTCGCGACCACGACTGCGTCCACGGGGGCCCTGGCGAGCAGCTCCCGCGGGTCCTCGTAGACCTCCACACCCTCCCCCGCCGCGAGGCGCCCCCAGCGACGACTCGGCTCGTGCGGGTCGGCGATGGCCGTGACCTTCGCGCCGGGCACGAGAGCCAGGTTGCGGATGTGCTCGCAGCCCATCATGCCGGTGCCGATGATTCCGTAGCGGACGATATCGCTCATGCTGGTAGGGCCTCTCCGTGGGTGTGCGTGTGATAGCCTAGCTTCGCGATGGATGGCCTCCCGATCCCGCTTGACCCGCGCGCCCTGGGCCCGACGACGCTCCGGGCATTTCCCCTAGCCTACGGCTGCTGGCGCTTCGCCGGAACATCGGTAAGCGAGGCTCGGGAGAAGGTCGAGGCCGCTCTCGCGGTGGGGATCGACCTCTTCGATCACGCAGACGTCTACGGTGAAGACGGCGCCGCCGAGGATCTCTTCGGCCGCGTACTGGCGGAGTCGCCAGGGCTGCGCCGTCGGATGCTGCTGGCGACCAAGGGCGGCATCGTGCGGGGGGTGCCGTACGACGCCAGCCCCTTGCACCTCGCGGCGGCCTGCGAGGCTTCTCTCAAGCGTCTGCGAACCGATGTGATCGATCTCTACCAGATCCATCGGCCGGACCTGCTGACCCATCCGCAGCATCTCGCCGCGGCGCTCGAGCGGCTACGCCAGGACGGCAAGATCCGCGAGGTTGGCGTCTCGAACTTCACGCGGTCGCAGTTCGAGGCGCTGCAGCAATACCTGCCCTTCCCGATCGCGGCTCACCAGCCCGAGTTCTCGCCCTGCTGCCTCGCGCCCTTGCACGACGGAGTCCTCGATCAGTGCATGGAGCGCAACGTGACGCCGCTGGCCTGGAGCCCGCTCGCCCGCGGGCGCCTCGGCCTTTCGCTCGAGGCGGCGCGGCGTGAGCCCGACGGCGGGCGGCTGGCCGGCCTGATCGAGAAGCTCGACCTCCTGGCCGAGCGCGAAGAGGTGTCGCGCGCGGCCGTCGTGCTGGCCTGGATCCTCGCGCATCCATCCCGGCCCATTCCGATCCTCGGCACGCAGCGGCTCGACCGCATTCGCGACAGCGCCGACGCATTCAAGGTGCATCTGTCACGACGCGACTGGTACGCAGTGCTCGAGTCCGCGCAGGGCGAGAGGCTTCCATGACGGCTTCGGTCGCGGCTGCCTCGCCTTGTCCGCTCGTCCGACCGCGCCGCGGCTATGGCTCTCGCACATGAGCTGGAAGACTCTCTCAGTAGAGCGCGATGGCCCTCTGCTACGCGTCTGGCTGAATCGGCCCGAGCGCCGCAACGCCCTCGATACGACGGCCCTGGAAGAGATCGCAGCGCTGTTCTCGGGCCTCGCGTCGGACTTCGAGACGCGCGCCGTCGTGCTCGGTGGACGCGGCGAAGCCTTCTGCGCGGGCGCCGACCGCAAGGATCCTCCGGCGGCGGCGCGTATGGCGGCGAGCTCGGGCGCTAGCGAGCGAGAGCGCCGCCATGCCTCCCAGATTGGCCGGCGCGCCGCGCGGGCCGTCGAGGATGCCGAGGTGCCCACGATCGCGCGCCTGCACGGCTACGCCATTGGCGGCGGCGTGGTGCTGGCGGCGGCATGCGACTTCCGAATCGCAGCCTCGGGCACCTGGCTGCAGGTGCCCGAGGTGGATCTCGGCATCCCTCTTACCTGGGGCGGCACGCCGCGGCTCATCCACGAGCTGGGCGCAGCGCGTGCGCGGGAGCTGATCCTGCTCTGCGAGCGCATCGATGCGAATACGGCAGAGCGCTGGGGCCTCCTACACCGTGTGGTGCCGGCCGAGCAGCTCGACGCGACGGTAGACGACTGGGCGAGACGCCTGGCTGCGAAGCCCGAGATGGCCGTACACATGACGAAGACGCAGCTCCGGGCCTACGCGCGTGCGGCCTCTCTCGGCGACGTCTCGGAGACCGACGGCGACGTGCTGATGGCCGCCTCACGCGTCGGGGTGGCCCGCAAGAACTTCCCGACGCAGTAATCGTAGCTTTGCCCCGCCGCGCCTCCTACCGTACCGGCCCATGACGGCGCGAGGACCGCAGGACGGATGAACGCGGAGGCGGCGGTGGACGAGGGTAGCGAGTCCCTGAGCAGCCTGGGGGCCGGTGGTGCCGGCGACAGGCTTCACTTCCGGCTCGTGCTCCGCATTCTGCTGCGCTGCCTGCGGCTGCTGGTTCCCGTGCGCGGGCACGTGATCCGCCTGGTCGTAGGCTTCAGCGCCGTGGCCATCACCCTGGCACCCATCGGCTTTCTACTCTTCGACCTGTTCTGGACCCGCGCGCTGCAGGGCGAGCCGCTCACGGCGATCGAGGCGGGGCTGCTGGGCTTCGATCCGGCGCTCACCGTGCACGTCGATGCACTCGGCGCCGAACTCCGGCACGCCGTCGCCCTGCGCAGCATCGCGCTCGGAGTCGGCGCGGGCCTGCTGTCGATGCCGCTCTTCTTGGGGCTCTGGTACTACCAGGTGTGGATCCTGCAGAAGATCAACCAGGCGCTGCGCCTCGATCTGGTGGACCGCCTGCAGTCGCTCTCGCTCCGCTTCCATGCGGACAGCAGGGTGGGCGACGCGATTTATCGGCTGTATCAGGACAGCGCCATGGTGACGCAGCTCATCGACGTGCTCGTGCTCACGCCGCTGGGAGCCGTCGCTCGCTACGTCTTCTCCCTCGGCCTGGTCTTCTGCTTCGATCCCTGGCTTGCCGTCGTGCTGGCGGCGCTCTGGCCGCCGGCGCTCGTCCTTGGGAACCTGCTCTCCCGGCGCATGCGCGTGCGCTTTCGCGCCGCGCGCGAGGCCAACAGCGAGCTGACTTCCACGATCCAGGAGACGCTGGCGGGCATCAAGGTGCTGAAGGCCTATGGCGCCGAGGGGCGCGCGCAGGCGCGCTTCGAAGAACGCTCGCGCGGGGCCTTCGCGCGGGCCTTCGAAGCGCGCAGCTTGCTCGCGATCTTCACGATGGACATTTTCTGGATTGCCGGCATCGCGATGCTGGCGAGCACGGCGTGGGCGGCGCTCGAGACGCGCGCGGGCGCTCCGCTCTTCGCGCAGAAGCTGCTGGCGACTTTCGGCTTCACGGCCTGGAACCTCGGGCTCTTCAACAGCCTGAAGATGAATTTTGGAGCCGGAACGGATCAGGTGCGGCGGCTGTTCTCGACCTGGGGCCGCGTGCAGGACATCAGCATCGGCCTCGACCGCGTCTTCGAGCTGCTCGACCTCGAGCCGGATGTACGCGACGCGCCCGACGCCGTGCCGCTCGAGACCGTTCATGGCTCGATTGTCTTTCGCGACCTCAGCTTCCGCTATAGCAGCGAGCGCGCCGCCCTCGAGAGTGTGAGCTTCGAGGCGAGGGTGGGAACGATCACGGCCATCGTCGGCCCCACCGGCTCGGGCAAGAGCACACTGATGGCGTTGCTGCTCCGGCTCTTCGATCCGGAGACGCGAAACATCGAGATCGACGGCATCGACCTGCGCCGCCTCACGCTCGAGAGCCTGCGCAAGAAGGTCGCCATCGCGCTGCAGGAGAACCTGCTCTTCGGGACGACGGTGCGGGAGAATATCCGCTACGCCGTGCCGAACGCCTCCGATGCGGCCGTGCGCGAGGCTGCGCGCGTCGCCTGCGCACAGGAGTTCATCGAGAAGCTGCCCCAGGGCTACGACACCCTCCTCGGCGAGCGCGGCACCAAGCTCTCGAGCGGTCAGCGCCAGCGCCTCTCCATCGCGCGCGCCGTGCTGAAGGATGCCCCGATCCTGGTGCTCGACGAACCCACGGCCTCGCTCGATGCGGAGACCGAGATGCAGGTGCTTGGCAATCTGGCCCGGTGGGGCCGCGGGCGCGCCATCTTCCTGATCACACATCGCCTCTCGACCATCCGGCGCGCCGGGCAGATCCTCTACCTGGCCGACGGCCGCGTCGTCGAAATCGGCTCCCACGAGGAGCTGGTGGCCCGCGAAGACAGCGCCTACCGCCGGCTGGTCGAGCTCGAGACGGCGCCAACAGCGATCAGAGGCAGCCGTTGAGGGCCGACTTCGAAGAGCGCGAGCGCGTCTCGGGCCGCGAGTCGACGGCGCTGCTGCGCCGTGCGCTGCGCTACATGGCGCCCTTCCGCGCCCGCTTCCTCGTCAAGCTCGGCCTCGTGATCCTGAGCCTCGTCCCGTTCCTGCTGCTTCCCTGGCCCGTGAAGATCGTGATCGACCACGTGATCGAGGCGAACCCCATCGGCAAGACCGTGACGCCCTACCCCTTCTTCGTGGAGCCGCTGCTCGCGCCGCTCGCGGGCGCCTCGCCCGAGACGATCCTGCTGTGGACGGTGGTGGCGCAGGCCGTGCTGCTGCTGCTGATCGGCGCGATCGGCGCCGGGGCCAGCGAGAACGACCGCATGGACGCCTATCTCGCCGGCGGTCAGGACATCGCGACACGCACCGAGAACCAGGCCAACGCGGCCCTCAGCCTGGCCGGTGGGCTCCTCGGCTACCTCGACTTCCGCAGGACCACCCGCCCGACCCCGGACCTCAACCATGCCTAC
>CAYGXT010000004.1:17487-24681 GCA_964353695.1 uncultured Myxococcaceae bacterium | reverse complement strand
CGTCAACGGCGACGGCCGACTCGGTCTCAACCCGCGGCTCGAGCTGCTGCCGCCGGGGGCGTATCCGGAGGACGCGTGCAGCACCGACCCGGGCGATTCGGTGCTCGCCGCAGAGGTGGTCGGTGCGCGCAGGCTGCTCCAGGCCCTCGATCCAAAGCGCGTGCGCGTGGGGCTGATCGCATTCTCGGGCGATGTCGACAAGGAGACCGGTGAGCGTCTCGATCCGAATCAGGCCGACGCCTGGCTGCAGGTTCCGCTCACGGGGGAGTACGCCGAGGTCGAGCGCGCTCTCGATGCGGTGATGGTGCGCGGCCCCCACGGCGCAACGAACTTCTCCGCCGGGCTGCGGCTCGGCATCACGGAGCTCGCGGGCATGAGCGGTGCTCGGAGCGAGCCGCGCAAGGGCGCGAAGGCCGTGATCCTGTTCCTCACGGATGGGACGCCCACCTTTCCGATCGGGCGAGCCGAGGACAGCGATGCCGGCGACATCGAGGCTGCCATCAACGCCGCAAAACTCGCGCATCAGGCCGGCATCACGGTCAATACCTACGCCGTCGGTCCCGAGGCGCTCACGAATCCTGTCGCTGCGACGGAGATGGCCCGCGTTACCCTCGGTAGCTTCACGCCCGTCCAGAACGCCGGCGACATCGTTGCAGTGCTGCAGGGCGTGTCGTTCGCGAACATCGAGGACGTGGTCGTCACGAACCTGACGACGGGAGACTTCTCGACCGACGTCCGGCTAGAGCCCGACGGCAGCTTCAGCGGCTTCGTGCCCGTGCGCGAAGGGCGCAACCGGTTGCGCGTCACGGCGCTCGCGACGGACGGCCAGCACGGAAGCGTCGAGGTAGAGATAGACTTCAAGATGGCGGGGCTCTCGGATCGCGAGCTCGCGAAGGAGCTCGATCGCATCCGTGAGCGCAACAAGCAGCTTCAGCTCCTCGTGGAGCGCAAGCGCATCGAGGAGTTCCGGCAGCGGGAGAAGCAGCGCAAGGAGCTCGAGATCGAGGCCGAGACGCCAACCTCGAAGTAGCTCAGAGCGGGGCGACCGACGCGTCCGAGATCTCGCGGTTCTTGAGCTTCCCGTTCTCGTAGCTGGACTTGATGTCCACCTGACCGTCGCCGTTCACATCCTCTTCGCGCGTCGAGATCACGGTCTTGCCGTCGAGCTGGACGTAGGTCTCGAAGGTATCGGCCTTGCCCGTGCCCTTCTGGTCCCTCTCGATTCGGGTGATGACGTCGCCCGGGCCGAAGCTCGTCCAGGTGTCGATCCGGCCGTCCTTGTTCGCATCCTCTTCCGAGCGGACACGCTGGCGATTCGCGTACGTGATCACGAGGTCGATCTGGCCATCGTCGTTGGTGTCGTGTTTCTCCTCGACCAGCGAGTCGCCGTCGTAGCGGAAGAAAGCGTCGCGCACGCCGTTTCCGTTGCGGTCCACCTCGCGCGACTGCATGCGGCCGCCGGCGTAGATCTCCCAGACGTCCGCCTTGCCGTCGCGGTCCGAGTCGATCTCGCGCGTCACGAGCAGGCCGTTCTGATACACGCTCCACGCATCGATCTCGCCGTCGTAGTCGAGGTCGTTCTCCTTGCGGAGAACCTGAAGGGATTTCGCGTCGAGGAAGACCACCTCCTCCGGCTTGCCGTCACGGTCGGCGTCGAGCGCGCGCCGCTTGACGTCGAGGGGGCGGTTGTTGCCCCATTTGCCCGCTGCCACCGTCAGCTTCTGTTCCTGGTAGACGGAGGCCGGGAGATCGCGCTCCTTGGGTGCGCTCGGCGCCACGCGCGGATCCGACTGCTCGCGCAGCTCCTGCTCCGTGGGCGCGGGGCTGGGGCCTGGCTCGGCCTTCGCGGATTGCCCGCTCCCCTTCTGGTCGATCTTCTTGAGGAGATCTTCCTGCCGCTGGAGCTCCTCGTCGATCTCGCTCTCGAGCGAGGCCTGGCGATGCTCCTCGTTCTGGATCTGGTCCTCGAGCTCCTTCTCGCGGTCGCGCTCCTGCCCGCTCGGGTAGCCGTAGCCGCCCGGAGAGCCGCCCCCCGGGTAGCCGTAGCCACCGCCCCCGCGGCCTCCGCCGCCCGAGAGCGGGACCTCACCGGTCACGGCGCTGTAGACGAGCAGGATCGCGGCGCCGGCTGCCGCCCCGAACGGCCCCGCCTGCGCGCCGATGATGGCGCCCATCAGCATCCCGTTGAGGGCGCTGGTTGCCCGCTGGCCGAGGGTGGGACCGGTCTGGATCGGCGCCTGGATCGGCGGCGTCTGCGAGGCCGGGCTCGAGGAGGCGTAGGGATCGCTACCGGGGTCGTTACTCGGATCGGTGGGGTCGGTCGGGCCATTCGGCGCCTGGGACGTGGCCGGCGGCAGGGATGCCGGCGCCGGGCTCGAGCCCGTGGTGCTGCACGCCGCCAGGAGGGCCTGGCTGAGGGCCAGGCTGAGAGCCGCAGCCTTCAACCGGCGAAGTGCCATGGCGCTCCCTTCTGCTGACGTTGGTGTACCACAGAGGTGACTTCGTTTCTCTTCGCCGCTGGCAGGTGGCCTCGGCGGTAGGACTGACCTCCGACGCAGCGCAGCGTGTCCCGGACGTTCCCCGGCAGCCAGGGTGCATCTCCGCTTCTCGCATCGGCAGCTTCGGTCCCGCCCTGAACCTAAACCTACGCTCCTGCTTGACTTCATTTCGCACGTCGCGTATCCGAAGATACAGGTAGCCAGCTTCGGGCAGGGACGGGGAGTCCGGCCAGGCCTGACGCGACGCAGCGCATCGCGGGGAACGCTTGGGCCTGACGCTGATCCGGAAGGGCGATGGTACGCGACCGAAGCGCGATCCCCGTATCGCGCTGGTTCTCGCGGGCGGGGCCGTCTCGGGCGGCGCCTTCAAGGTCGGCGGGCTAAAGGCCCTCGACGACTTCTTGGTCGGCCGCAAGGTCTCCGACTTCGACCTCTACCTGGGTCTTTCCGCGGGCTCGATCCTCGCGGTTTCGCTCGCGGCCGGGATCACTCCCGACGAGATGATCAAGGTGCTCGAGGGCACGAGTGCGCGTATGGGGCAGCTCCGCCCCCTGGATTTCTACCATCCGAACTGGCGTGAGTTCCTCGAGCGGCCGGCGAAGCTCACGTACGACCTGCTGTCGTATCTCCCGACGGTGAGCAGCGACCTGCTGCGCAGCCTGCCGGGCCTTCCCGACGCGATCGGCCCGACGCTCCGCGACTTCGTGAAGGAGCCGAACTACACCACGGCGGAGGCTGTGGCGATGGCGCTCATCGATCACGTATCTCCGAAGAGAGAGTTTCCCTCGCTCACGAATCACATCCCGACGGGCCTCTTCGACAACGAGAGCCTCGAGCGCTGGCTGAGGGGCAACCTCGAGCGCATCGGGATTCCGAACGACTTCCGGGCCTTCGAGCGCAAGCGAGGCCGGCAGCTCTACGTGTCGGCCTGCGATCTCGACACGGCGGAGCGCGTCGTCTTCGGCGCCGACGAGAACGCGGAGGTTTCGATCTCGCAGGCCGTGCAGGCCTCGACGGCACTGCCTCTGTTCTACAAGCCCGCGCGCATCAACGGCGTCGACTACGTCGACGGCGGTGTCCGTCACACCGCTAACATAGACGTCGCAATCGAGAAGGGAGCGGACCTCATCGTCTGCTACAACCCGTTCCGCCCCTTCCTGAACCGAGTCGACGCGTCCGACCAAAGCTCCGCCTACTTTTCGGACGGTCGCTATCTCTCCGATCGCGGGATGAAGGTCGTCCTCAACCAGGTCTTCCGCACGCTGCTGCACTCACGGCTCAAGCTGGGCATGCAGCGTTATCTCGCGGACGACCGCTTCCAGGGCGACATCGTGCTGCTCGAGCCGCGCGAGCAGGACGCCCAGTTCTTCGCGCTCAATCCGCTGGCCTTCTGGAAGCGTTCGGAGGCCGTCCAGCACGGCTTCGAGTCAGTGCGCCGGACCATCGAGCAGAACTTCGATCAGCTGCGCGCGGTTTTTGCGCGCTACGGCCTAGACATGAACCGCAACGCCGCTCGCCGCAAGGCCGAGAGAGCCCGGGCGGCGCGGGGCTGGCAGGGGGCCGAGGAGCCCGCCGAGGAGGCCCCGGAAGCGGGGCTCCGCCTCGTCTCCGCCGACCGCGGATAGGCAGCTTCTTCCGACTCGGTGTCCCCACGGGGAATGCGCCATCAGTCATTGCCCCCGGGGCGTATTTCGTGATATAAATCCGCGTTCCCCCAGCTAACTCCTGAACCAGACCCGGCCCTGCCCGCGCCCCTGTGCCGGTCGCGTCCGGGACCCGGCGAGTGGCCTGATGTGTACGCTGATCCTGCTCCATCGCTGCGTGGACGGTGCTCCACTCGTGGTGGCGGCCAACCGCGATGAATACCTCGACCGCCCCGCGGCGCCCCCGGCGCTGCTCGCTGGAGGCGGCCTGGCCGTGGCCGCGCCTCTCGACCTTCGAGCGGGAGGGACCTGGCTCGGCGTGAACCGCGCCGGCCTCTTCGCGGCACTGACCAACCGGCCTGCCCGCCGTCCCGATCCGGCCCGCCGCTCGAGGGGCCTGCTCGTGCTCGATGCCCTGGAGCAAGGAAGCGCCACTGCTGCCGCCGAGCGCCTCGGATCGCTGCCGGTGGGCCGGTACAACCCCTTCAATCTGGTGGTGGCAGACCGAGACCGGGCGTTCGCACTCGTCTACGGCGAGGCGCCGAAGCTCGAGTCGCTCGAGCCCGGCGCCCACGTGATCGGCAACGCAGATCCTCTGGCCCCGGACGTGCCCAAGGTTGCGCGGCTTCGGGCGCGCGTGGAGGCGGCCAGTCGCAGGCCGGCGCAGGACGTGCTCGAGGCTCTTGGCGAGATCTGCCGGACCCACGAGGGGAGCGACTCTCCGCTCGAGGACACCTGCATCCACACACCGGCGTACGGCACGCGGAGCTCGACGCTGCTGCGTCTGGGCACGGGCGCGGAGACGGACTCCTTTCGCTTCGCGGACGGCCCGCCCTGCCGCACGGCGTACGCAGACTTTACCCACCTCCTGGGCGCACTCGATCGTGCGATCGACGCGAGCCCCGGACCCCGAATCGCGAGGACAGCGAGTTGAGGCGAATCGGCAGCAACATCCGGAAGCAGAATATCGAAGCGAAGGTCAACCGGCCGACGCGAAACATCATCCGCTACTCCGACGGGGAGCCCCCGCGCAACGACTACCCGCGCCGGATCGTCTCGCCGCCGCGGCCCAAGAGCTGCTGCACCGACGAGAACCGGACGATGGTCGGCAAGGTGCAGGAGGTCGACGGCTTCAAGTTCTGTTACAAGATCTGTGGCTCCTGCGGCCACGCCGTGAAGTTCTTCTTCCCGGCCGTGGAGTCCACCAGCTCGGCGGTGAAGGAATACCGTCAGTGGAAGCGCTACACGGTTCAGTGACGGGGCTCCAGCTCCCGCTCGCCGTCGCGTGAAGAGCCTCGAGACCCTCGAAGCGGCCGCCGTCTGGCTGGAGGGGCTCATCAACGTCGAGCGCGCGCCGCAGGCTCCCTACCGGCGCCTGTCGCTCGAGCCCGTGACGAGGCTGCTGGAGCGGCTCGGCCACCCCGAGCGTGGCCTCTCGGCCATCCACCTCGCCGGATCCAAGGGCAAGGGCTCGACGGCGCTTCTGGCCGAGAGCGTGCTGTGTGCGGCGGGCGAACGCGTCGGGACCTTCACCTCTCCGCACCTGGAGAGCTGGACGGAGCGCTTCCGGATCGACGGCACTGAAGTCCGGCCGGCGGATCTGGTCCGTGCACTCGACGCGATCCGTCCCCACGTAGAGGCATTACGTGCCGACCCCACTGCGCCCGACCCGAGCTTCTTCGACGCCACGACCGCCGCCGCGCTGCTGCTCTTCCGCGACGCGGGCGTGGATCGAGCCATTCTCGAGGTCGGCCTCGGCGGGCGACTCGACTCGACCAACGTCGTCGATCCGGCTGTCTCTTGCATCACCAGCATCGAGCTCGAGCATACGGACAGGCTTGGCGACACGCTGGCCGCCATCGCAGGCGAGAAGGCGGGGATCGTGAAGCCGGGCCGGCCCGTGGTGACGGGGCGGCTTCCCGTAGAGGCCGCCGAAGTGGTGGCGGCGCGCGCAGCGCAGCTTGGCGCGCCGTTGTTCGTGCTCGGGCGGGATTTCGAAGTGGAGATCGTGGGCGAATCGACGCTTTTGGGTGTACATCTGCGCGTGCGCGACGGCGAGCTCGAGGTAGAGGTTTCGCTCCCGGTGGCAGGACGCCATCAGGCCGAGAACGCCGCGCTGGCCCTGGCCTGCATCCGCCGCCTCGGGGCGTGCACGACGGCGGCTCTCGGCGATGCGGCGCGTCGCGGGCTCTCGAGAGCCGCGCTCCCGGGCAGGATCGAGGTCATCGGCGAGCGCCCCTGGCTCGTGGTGGACGCAGCGCATACGGAGCGCTCGGCAGCCGCGCTGGCGGATGTCCTGGCCTGCGTGCCCCGGCGCCACACGCGCCTCGTCCTCTCCATCTCGGCCGACAAGAGGCTCGAGGCGATCCTCGCCCGACTGCTCCCGCTCGCGGACGAGGTCTTCGTGACGCGCGCCGATCCCGCACGCTCTCTCGACCCCGCGCAGGTGGCGCGTGCGGTGCGCGCCCTGGCGCCGGCCCTCTCGCTGCACGACGTCTCAGATCCGGGCATGGCCGTGCGGGCCGCATGCGAGGGGCTGGGGGAGGACGACCTGCTGCTGGTCACGGGGTCGGTCTATCTGGCGGGAATCGCGCGGAGAATCCTGCGCAGCCGCGGTCTCTACTCGGGCGTATAGGAACGCCCGGACCGAGTCCTCGCGGAGGCCGCGAGGGGAGGTGAGACGCCCGGGCCGGGACCTCGCGAAGGCCACGAGGGGAGGGGTTCCCGGCCCGGGCGTGAGAGCCTTTCGCCGCTTTGTCCGTAGGGAAAAGCAATCACCATGCCACGATTCATCATTGCGAAGGAGCGACTCGAAGCCGCCGATTCAACATAGGATTTCCCTGGCGGGGCGGATCGAGGTGGCCTGCCCGGAGCGCCGCTCCCCTGTACTCGGTGACCCATTTTGTGTCGCAGCGGGTGTTGGGAGAGCCCAGCATGCCTCTGGCGCACTTGGCACTCCGCAGGCCTCGGTTGGCTCCGCACGCCTGCGGCGTGCTGAGCGCTCCGCTTGCACTTGCCGCCGTTATACTCCGCGGCCCATGGCTCGTCCCGCT
>CAYGXT010000004.1:0-17387 GCA_964353695.1 uncultured Myxococcaceae bacterium | reverse complement strand
GCGCTCCGCTTGCACTTGCCGCCGTTATACTCCGCGGCCCATGGCTCGTCCCGCTCCCCTCGCGCGCCATCCGGCCGCTGGCCGTCTCGAGCCGGGTCGGGTCGCCTTACGCTGGTGCGGCCTTGGTCCGGGTGCCGCGGCGTCCGTCGCGGAAGGGCCCCTGGCGCCGGGCAGGCTCCGCCTTGGCCCGATCGACGTGACCCTTGCCCTCGACGTAGCCGAGGGCAAGGTCTCGATCGACGCGCTGCTCCAGAACGCAGGCGATGTGCCCCTGCGTCTCGACGCGCTGGTGTTGGGCCTGCGCTGGACGCCGCCGGACGTTCGGGCGCTCCGCTTCCTGCGCCATGGCTGGCAGTCCTGGTCGTTCACTGGGAGTCGCGAGCTGGACGAAGCCGGCGAGCGGCCCTTCCCGTCGGGCGCGTGGCTGCGCGGCATGTTCCACGCGCTGGGCGTGCCGCCGGCCGATCGCGCGGGCTGGCATGAGTCGGACCTCGTCACGGTGATCGGTAAGGGAGCAGGGGGCGCCGCCTGCCTGGCCGGCGTGCTCGAGCAGGGCCGCAGCTTCGGCGTCGTCTTCGCGAAGCGCGACGGCGACGGCGTGCTGCTCGAGGTCGAGCTCCGCCTCGAAGTCGAGGTCGCAAAGGGCGAGCGCCGTGACGTAGAGCGCGTTCGTGTCTGCCTCGGCGACGATGCGAGCCGGCTGCTCGAGGACTTCGCCACCGAGTATGGCCGCACGGCCGGCGCACGCACGCGGCGACCGTTCCAGGCGGGCTGGTGCAGCTGGTACCACTTCTTCCACGGCGTCACCGAACAGGACGTGCTCCGCAACCTCGACGCGCTGGTGAAGGCGCGAAGCGAGATCCCGATCACGCTGGTGCAGCTCGACGATGGCTACCAGCGCGCTGTCGGCGACTGGCTCGATACCAATGAGAAGTTCCCGCGCGGCCTCGCGCCACTCGCCGCGGACATTCGGGCCGCAGGTTTTGATGCGGGTCTGTGGACTGCCCCCTTCTGCGTCGCGCCCGACAGCGCACTCTTTGCGGCGAAGAAGGACTGGCTGCTGCGCGAAGGAGAGTATCTCTTCCACGGGCTCTTTCATCCGATGTGGACGCCGACGGCGCGCATCCACGTCCTCGACGCGAGCCGCGAGGAGGTCTGCGCGCACCTCACGAGCGTCTTTCGCGAGCTCGGGCAGATGGGCTTCTCCTACCAGAAGCTCGACTTCCTCTACAGCGAGGCGATGCAGGCCGACGCCTTCGACGCCTCGTTCTCGCGCGCTGGGCGCCTGCGCCGCGGCCTCGAGGCGATCCGTCGCGGCTGCGGCGAGGAGAGCTTCATTCTCGGCTGCGGCTGCCCGATGGGGCCGGCGGTCGGCATCGTGGACGGGATGCGCATCGGCCCCGACGTGGCGCCGAGCTGGGAGGTCGACGACCACCCGCCCATCGCGGGCCTCGAGACCACGCGCCCTTCCACGCGCAATGCCGTGCGCAGCATCCTGAACCGGGCCTGGATGCATCGACGCCTATGGCTCAACGATCCCGATTGCTTGATGTCGCGCGCGAGCGACACGCAGCTGACGAAGCCCGAGGCGCATACGCTTGCCGCAAGCATCGCCGCGACGGGTGGCATGTTGCTGTTCTCGGACGACGTGCCGAAGCTCGGGGGCGAGAGCCTCGCGCTGGTGGCGCAGACGCTGCGGCTCGCGCGTGAGGTGGACGAGGCAGCCGAGACCGGCGCCGCGCGCGCGCCCGGCCTGCTCGCTGCGGAGTTCCCGGATCTGCTGCTGACTCCGGTGCAGGGCGGGTCCCTCGTCCTGTGCCTGAACGCGGGCGACGAGACCGCGATGCGCACGCTCGACCCGGGCGCCCTCGGCCTCGGGCGGCCGATCGGCTCGATCGAGGGAGTGCTCGGCTCGACGCTTGCGTTCACAAGCGGCGATGCGCCCGTCACGATCCCGCTGGCGCCCCACGCCAGCGCGCTGCTGCGGCTGCGCAGTGGCCCGCTGCTCGTGGTCTTCTGCGACTTCGACGGAACCTTCTCGGTTCAGGACGTCGGCTCGACGCTCGCCCGTCGCTACGCCCCGGAGGGCCGTCTGAAGCAGTGGGAACTCCTCCAGCGCGGCGAGCTCACGGCCTGGGAGTACACCGTCGGGATACTCGATGGCCTGCCCGTGCCCGAGGCTGCGCTCGAAGAGTTCCTGCAGGGCGTGGAGCTCGATCCGGGCGCGCGCGATCTCGTGGACTGGTGTGCCGAGCGGGGCGTTCCATTCCGGGTGCTCTCTGACGGCTACGACCGCAACATCGCCCGTCTACAGGAGATCCACGGCGTGCGATTCGCGTTCGACGCGAACCGGCTGCGTTACGAGGGCGGGAAGTGGCGTATTGCCGCGGCGAGCCCCGACGCGGGCTGCGGCTGCGGCACGGGCAACTGCAAGCGGGGACGCATCGAGGCCTACCGGCGCCAGCATCCTGCCGCCCGCATCGTACACATCGGAAATGGCCGGATTTCCGATCTCTGCGGCGCCCTCGCGGCCGATGTGGCCTTCGGCAAGGGCAGCCTCGCCGAGGCGCTGGAGCAGCGCGGCGCACGTTTCGAGCGCTTCGAGACGCTGCACGACGTGGTGCGCGTGCTCGAGGCGCTGGTTGCGAGACTCGCGCGAGAGGCCAATCGGGCCGACGGCGATCGATGAGTGCGGACACAGCCAGCGCGGCAGCGCGTCTTACTGCGCCGCGCCCGAGCATGCCGCGGCGGAATGCGATCGTGGTGGGGGCCGGCTTCGCGGGGCTCGCGGCGGCGATGCGGCTTCGCGCGTGCAATTTTGACGTGACCGTGCTCGAGCGCGAGGCAGCGCCGGGCGGGCGCGCACGTTCGCTCGCGCTGGCTGGCGTCGAGATCGATCCGTGCGCCACGCTGCTCTTCACGTCGGACCGGGCACTGATCTCGCTGCTGGAGGCGCTCGGCCAGCCCGACGAGCTCGAGGCCTGGCCGGAGCGCGCCTTCCAGCGTGCTGACGTAGACGGCGGACTCCATCCGCTCTCGACCGCGCGCCCTTCCGCCCGCCGACCAGCTGCCGGTGTGCGCTGGCGCGACGCGCTGCGCAGCGTACGTCTCGATCGTCTCTCGGCGCGTTATGCGAAGCGACTCGACCGTACGGCTCCCGAACACGCGTCCGTCCTCGACGACCGGAGTGCGGCAGAGTGGGCACGCCTCTACTTCGGCGAGAGCGTGCTCTCGGCCTGGGTGGCGCCCTGGCTCGCGGCATTGACCCTCGGCGACGAGAACGAGGCGAGCCGTCTGCTCTTCCTGCTGCATTACGCTGCCGCGCGGGACGCCTCTCCGGCGAGCCTGCGATCGGGGCCGGGCGCACTGGCCGAGGCGCTTGCGCGCCGGGTTCCGACGCGGCTCAATGTCCGCGTCGAATCGGTAGAGCGTGCACCAGGCGGCGGCTTCGAGCTTCTCGCTTGCGAGGCGGGCAGAGAGCTTCGTCTCGCCACCGACGCGGTCGTCCTCGCCGTGCCGCCAGCCGCGGCTCTCGCCGCGGGCGCCGCCGTTCTCACTACGGCCGAGAAGGACCATCTCGCGAGCGTACGGCTGCGCCCGGCACTCAGCGCCGCGTTCGTGACGCGAAACGGTGTCGGTCATCCGGCGCGGCGCATCGTGGCGCCTGGGCCCGGACGTGCGCTGCGGACGCTGCAGCTCCAGGGCGGCTCCATGCAGCCACGCGTGAGCGGGTGGCTCGTGGCCGTGGCGTCGGGAGCCTTCGCTCTCGAGAGCGCGCAGGCTTCCGACGACGTCGTGTTGCGGCGTCTCACGGCGGAGGCTGAGCGCCTTGCCGGAGGGGCCCTGCGCGAGATCCAGGCTGCGCGCGTGCTGCGCTTCGCCGAGGGGCTGCCCTGCTTCGACGTCGGCCACTACCGCTCGCTGGCCCGCTTGCGGAGGGTCGAGGCCGCACAGCTCGCCACCGGCCGCCGCCTTGCGCTGGCGGGCGACCACCTCCTCGGGCCCCGCCTCGAGGACGCCATCGCCTCGGGGCTCCGCGCTGCCGATGCGCTCGTTGAAGCGGGCTGAAGCGAGTCTCCGGGTCCGGATCCAAGCGGCTGGGCCCGCCGTCGTCGGGTCGGAATGCGCCGCCTCGAGCGCTACGACTACGCCTCGCGAAGCGGCTGCTTCAGGCCTCGAGCCGCACCAGCGTCACGCCATCCCCGCCGTCTTCCTGCGCCGCGGCGGCAAAGCGGTGTACGTAGGGTGAGGCCGCGAGATGGCGGCGGACCGTCTCGCGCAGCGCGCCCTTGCCAAGGCCGTGGATCACGACCAGCGCGCTCTCGCTCCGGGCCGCCGCGTGGTCGAGGGCCTCGTCCAGGCGGGAGACTGCTTCATCGACCCTTAGGCCGCGCAGATCGAGGCGCAAGCCGATGGGATGGAGCACGGCATCCTCGCGAGCCGGAGGAGTGGGAAGCTGGTTGCGCTGCTCGCGGACGCGCGCCGTGAGAAGTGATGCGCCGATGGCGGTCGCCATCGATCCGAGCTGCGCCGCGGGAAGCTGCAGGCGCGCGCTGCCGACCTGCACCACGGCGCGACCACGGCGGTCGGGCAGGGACACGAGCAGTCCGCGGCCGCCGCCGCGTACGCGCACCTCGTCGCCGGGGCGTGCGTGGCGCCAGTCCACAGGGTCGAGCGTCTCCGCGTCGGGCAGCGTCACGCCGGCCGCTGTCGCCGCCTGCTCCGTGCGCTCGGCCAATGCCTGCAGCCGTTCGCGCGCGTGCGCTGCGTCGCGTGAGCCGCCCGCATGTTGGAGATCGCGGATCACGGCCGCCACCTGCGCGTGGGCGTCCTTGAAGGCACGGTCGAGGTCCTGCCGCATGCTTCGGTAGAGAGTGTCGCGGCGCGTCTGGAGCTGTTCGAGCTTGCCGCGGTATTCGGCACGGGCGGCCTCCGACTCGACGCGCAGACGCCGCGCCTCGTATTGCTCGGTTTCGAGGGCGACGCGGCTCGCGGACAGCTCGGTGAGCAGTCGGTCGAGACGCCGATCCTCGCGATCGAGAAGCGTGTTCGCCCGCTCGAGGACGCTCGGGTCGACGCCCATGCGCG
The DNA here is from genome assembly GCA_964353695.1 of uncultured Myxococcaceae bacterium. Lineage (GTDB taxonomy): Bacteria > Myxococcota_A > UBA9160 > UBA9160 > UBA9160 > MYXO. Next base: position 12,299 of record CAYGXT010000004.1, on the reverse strand, counting down.
CCGCCACGGCCATGGCCGACGAGACGCCCGCGACGCCGACCCGCATGCGATAGGTGGGTGCCAGCGTCTCGGGATCGAACTCGAAGCTTGCGTTCAGAAAACGCCCGTCCACGCCCGCCATCTCCTTGAGCAGGTTGAAGTGCGTCGTGGCGACGACGCGGGCGCCGGTGTCAGCGAGCCGCTCGAGGATCGCCTGGGCGAGCGCGGCGCCCTCGCTCGGGTCCGTGCCCTGGCCCACCTCGTCGAGCACGACGAGCGTGCGCGGCGAGGCCTCCGCGACGATTCGCGCCAGGTTGGCGACGTGCGCGGAGAACGTAGAGAGGCTCTCGAGCAGGTCCTGCTCGTCGCCGATGTCGGCCAGCAGCCCGTCCACCAGATCCACGCGGGCGCCGGGAGCCGTCGCCACGTGTAGACCCGTGCGCACGCAGAGCGCTGCCAGCGCCACCGCCTTCATGAGTACGGTCTTGCCGCCGGCATTGGGTCCCGAGAGCACCAGCACGTGGGTGCTCCCGTCGAGTCGCACATCGTTCGCGACGACGCGCTCGGGCGGGAGCAGCGGATGGCGGATCTGGGGCAGACGAAAGACTCCCTCGCTCCCGACCTCCGGCTCGCTGCTCTGCGTCTCCCGCGAGAGCGCGCCACGTGCAAATGCGAGGTCCAGATGCTCGAGTGCCGCGAGGTTGGCCTCGATGGCGGGCAGCGCCGCGGCGGCGCGGCCCGAGAGCTCGCGCAGGATCCGCAGTGTCTCGTGCTGCACCTCGAGCGTGGCGCGCTTCAGCTGGTTGCTCATCTCGACCACGGCCTCGGGCTCGATGAACAGGGTGCCGCCCGAGCTCGAAACGTCGTGCACGATGCCTCGCACGCGGCCTCGCGCATCGGCGCGCACGGGAAGGACGTAGCGGTCGTTGCGTAGCGTGACGAACTCGTCGGAAAGACTGGGTGCGATCTCGGGATCCTGCAGGAATGCGGCAATGCGCCGTTGTACGTCGCTCGAGAGCTGTCGTACGCTGGCGCGCGCCTCGGCCAGCACGGGGGAGACGGAGTCGCGCAGCTCGCCCTCACTGTCGAAGCTGGAGATGATGTCGCTCTCGAGCTCGCGCAGCTCGACGATGGATTCCGCAACGAACGCGAGTCGCGGCGTCTCTTCGCTGCGCTGCGAGAAGAAGCTGCGCACGGCGTGGAATGTCGAGAGCGTGGCCGCGATGTCCTGCAGCTCGTGGACCGAGAGCACTCCCCCCTTGCCGAGCCTGCGCAGCGTGGCCGCGAGGTCCGAGACGCCGCCGAGAGGCGGAGGGCCTCTTCCGTCGAGCAGCCGGCGCGCCTCGCTCGTCTCGAAGAGCCGGGCCCTGGCCTGCTCGGGCTCTGCTTCGAACAGGCCCCCCCAACCGCCGCTCTCAGCCTCGGGCTCGCAGCGCGCGCGGCCCCGTGGCGTCCGGGCGTGGGCCTGCAGGCGCTCGAGCAGCTGCGGCCACTCAAGGCGCTCGAGCGTCCGCCGGGAGACGTGGAAGCTCAGAGGGCCCGCATCCCCGTGATGTGCTCGCCGAGGATCAGCGTGTGGATGTCATGCGTACCCTCGTAGGTGCGCACCGTCTCCAGGTTCATCATGTGCCGCATGCTCGCGTAGTCGTCCACGATGCCGTTCGCCCCGAGCATGTCGCGGGCCTCGCGCGCGATGCGGAGAGCGATATCGACGTTGTTCATCTTCGCCATCGAGACCATGCTGTGGTGGAGCTCTCCCTGATCCTTGAGGCGCCCGACACGGAGCGCCAGCAGCTGGCCCTTCGTGATCTCGGTCAACATGAAGACGAGGCGCTGCTGCGCGATCTGCTTCGCGGCCAGCGGGCCGCCCTGCACCACGCGCTCCTTTGCGTAACGCAGCACCTCGTCGTAGCAGGCCATGGCGGCGCCGAGGGCTCCCCAGGCGATGCCGTAGCGTGCCTGGGTCAGACACGAGAGCGGACCCTTCATGCCCGAAACGCCCGGCAGCAGGCTCTCCTCGGAGACCTCGACGTCCGAGAGGAAGAGCTCGGAGGTGATCGAGGCCCGCAGCGAGAACTTGCCCTTGATGTCGCGCGTTTCGAAGCCTCGCGTGCCGCGCTCGACGAGGAAGCCGCGAAGACCGTCCTCTGTGCGTGCCCACACGATCGCCACGTCTGCGACGCTCCCGTTCGTGATCCAGCGCTTGCTGCCGTTCAGCACCCACTTCGTGCCCGTCTTTTCGGCGCGCGTACGCAGACCCGAGGCGTGGCTTCCAAAGTCGGGCTCGGTGAGTCCGAAGCAGCCGATGGCGCGGCCCGAAGACAGTTGCGGGAGCCAGCGCTCCTTCTGCGCCTCCGAGCCATAGGTATGGATCGGGTACATCACGAGCCCGCCCTGCACCGACGCGAACGAGCGCAGGCCCGAGTCGCCCCGCTCGAGCTCCTGCATCACGAGGCCATAGGCCACGTTGTTCATGCCGGCACAGCCGTAGCCCGTCAGGTTGGCTCCGAACAGGCCGAGCTCGGCCATGCGCGGGACGAGCTGCATCGGGAAGGCGCCGTCCTGGCGCACGTACGCCTGGATCAGCGGCAGGAACTCTCTGGATACGAAGTCGCGCACGCTGTCGCGTGCCAGACGCTCCTCCTCCGCGAGGAGGTCGTCGAGACGCAGAAAGTCGGGAGATTCGAAGCGGGTCACGAGGGGGGGCCTCCGCGCGGGTTCGCGGCGGAAGATAGCCTCCGCTCGGCGGCCGATGCAGACGGAGCGCCGCGACGGCCTCCCCCGAGGTCAGCGCGGCGCTCCGCGGCAGATCAGACGCTGGGCTCTTCGGTGCCCTTCTCGAGTTCGCGCAGCTTGCGGGAAATCTGGCTCAGCTTGCGGTCGATCCGCTCGAGTTCGCCCCGCGAGGCGATCTGGAACACGCCGAGGACCGTCTCGACGCCCGATTCGATCTGGCGTGAGGCCTCCTCGCGAAACGCTGCAGCGCGTTTGATCAAAGGCAGCTTCTGCGCCCGCGCAACCACGCGGTCGACCGCCTTCTGGGTTCGCTGCTCGAGCCGCCGGCGCCGGGTCGAGAGCTCCTTCTCGACGGACTTACGCCGGACATCGATTTGCTTCTGGAGCTTTTGGATGCGGCGGTTGGCGACGTGAACGACGCTCCGGACGCTCTCGACGCCGGTATCGACGAGGCTCTGCTGGGCCATGGGATCCTCCTGCAGCATGGGGCTGCTCGTTGGATCCAAGCATAACACGATGCGTTATGAGATCAAGGCGCGATGCGTCATTTTGGCCCCATCGGGGGCGCGGCTCAGAGCCGCGCCAGCGCGCACGCCCAGGTGAAGCCTGAGCCGAAGGCGGTCATGGCGACCACGGAGCCGGGCTTCGCCAGGCCCGAGGCGCGGGCCTCCGAGAGCAGCATCGGGATCGCTGCGGCCGAGCAGTTGCCGTAGCGGTCGATGTTGTTGAGGCACTTCTCCGGCGGGATGCCCATCTGCCCAACCACGTACTCGTTGATGCGCAGGTTCGCCTGGTGGAACAAGAAGACGTCGATGTCCTCGAGCTTCATGCTCGCGGCCGAGAGCGTCTCGCACAGCACCTCGGGCATCCGCGTCACGGCGTGCTTGAAGACGAACTTTCCGTCCATCTTCGGGTAGATGCGGCCGTCGTCGATCATCTCGTGAGTGATCCGCTGCGGCCTCAGGCTGCAGCCTGGCGCCTCGACCCAGAGCCTCTTCGCATGCCGGCCTTCGGCGTGCAGGCGGATCTCGAGGATTCCGGCCGGATCCGCCGCGTCGTCGTTCGCCTCCAGCACCACGGCGCCGGCTCCGTCGCCGAAGAGTACGGAGACATCGCGGCCGCGCGTTGCGAGCTCGATCCCCATGGAGTGCATCTCGGCGCCGACCACCAGCACGCGGCCGAACTGGCCCGCGCGCACGAAGCTGTCGGCGGTGGCGAGCGCGTAGAGAAAGCCGCTGCACTGCGCGCGCAGGTCCATGCACGGAATCTCGGATGCGCCGAGCCGCTCGTGCAAGAAGAACGACGTGCCCGGGAACTCGTGCTGCGCCGAGAGCGTCGCGAGCAGGATGCAGTCGATCTCGCCAATCTCGCACTTCGCATCCGCCAGTGCGCGCAGAGAGGCCTGATGGGCAAGATCGGCCGGCGTCTCATGCTCTGCGCCGAAACGGCGTTCCACGATGCCGGAACGCTGCCGGATCCATTCGTCGCTCGTGTCCATCAGCTTCGCGAGGTCGTGGTTCGTGACGACACGCTCGGGGACGTAGAAGCCTGTGCCTGCGATCCTGGTTCGTCTCATCCGATGCGTCCCCCTGCGGCAGCGAGGGCCTTGATCCCCGCGTCCATGGCTGGCCGACCGATTCCGTCCTCGAAGAGCAGCGCAGAGGCCCGTTCGAGGAGTTCATGCAGCCCCGAGCCGTGAAGCGCCGAGATTGCCACTGCTCGGTGCTGTCCCGCCAGTGCTGCGCCCTCCCCGGGGGCCAGGCGGTCGATCTGGTTGAAGACGAGAAGCTCCGGCGTCTCTGAGAGGCCGATCTCTTCGAGCACGCGGCGCACGGCCGTCATGCGGCGCTCGAGATCGGGTGTCGCTGCGTCGACGACGTGCAGGAAGAGGTCTGCTCCCTCGAGTTCCTCGAGCGTGGCGCGGAAGGCTGCCACCAGGTCGGGTGGAAGATCGCGGATGAAGCCGACGGTGTCGGTGACGATCACATCCCGCTCGCGCGGGAAGCGCAGGCGTCGCGAGGTCGGGTCGAGGGTCGCGAACATGCGATCCCCGACGGGCACGTCGGTGGCCGTGAGCGTTCGCAGCAGCGTGCTCTTTCCGGCGTTCGTGTAGCCGACGATGGAGAGCACGGGCAGACCGCGGCGCCCGCGCGCACGCCGGCGCCCCTCGCGCTCGCGACGCAAACCGAGCAGCTCTCGCTCGAGGCGCGCAATACGGTCGCGCACGCGGCGACGGTCCACCTCGAGCTTCATCTCGCCGGGGCCACGCCCGCCGATGCCGGCGCCGAGGCGCGAGAGGCCGAGATCCTGCTGCGCGAGGCGTGGCAGGCGATATTTCAGCTGTGCCAGCTCGACCTGCAGCTTGCCATCCCGCGTGCTGGCGCGCTGCGCGAAGATGTCGAGGATGAGCTGCGTACGGTCGATTACCCGCAGCTCCATGCGCTTGCCTAGATTGCGCGCCTGCGTCGGCGTCAGGTTCTGATCGAAGATCACGAGATCCACGCCCTGCTGGAAGGCGCGGATCACGACCTCCTGCAGCTTGCCTTCGCCGAGGGCGTACTTCGGGTCCACGCGCGGGCGGTGCTGCGAGACCACGTCCACGACCGAGACGCCGGCCGAATGCGCCAGCTCTTTCAGCTCTTCCTGCGCGGCTTCCGCATCCTCGTCGCGGCGGCCCACCGTCACGGAGACGAGCAGTGCGCGCTCACCCTCGCCGACCTTTCGCGTGCCGGTGGTGCGCGCGAGCTCCTCTTCGAGCTCGCGGATGAAGGCCTGGAAGTCGAGATCGAGGAGCGAGGGAGGCTTAGGCTCGAGCTGCTGCAGCGTGGCGCCCTCGTCGTTGGCGGCGCGCAGTGTGGCGGTGAAGGCGCGGCCCGGCAGCCCGTCGGCGTCGGCGGCGACGCTGACCATCGCGTCGAGGCGCAGCAATGCGAGGTCGGTGAGGTCGTCGCGGGTGAGACCCTCGTTGCCGAGGTGGGTATGGATGCAACGCAGGCCCCGCAAGCGGCCGGGGCCGGCGCGCATCCGACCCCAGTCCGGGAGCTCGATGGAGCGGGAGTCGCCCACCATGGTGTGGGTCACGGCCCCGCGGCGGTCGACCAGCACGCCGACCTGACGCCCGGTGGCGCGGCTCAGCTCGGTCAGCTCGCGGGCGAGCTCGTGGGTGATCAAGCGGTCTGCGGGAAGCTGGCGGCGGAGGAGACGCTCGAGCTGGCGAACCTGGGTGGCCCGAAGGCCCTGGGTGTTGCCGAAGACTCGGATCGCTGGGGCCCTCGTCGGCGGGAGGCCGATGCCCCAATCTACGAGCGACGGAGGGTCGGGGCAAGCGGATGCCCCGGGGGGATCTGCTAACCCGGGTCAGATCGAGCAACGCCGACCTCCGCCCGGGGGGTAGACTGTTCGGCTTTCCGTTCAACGGACGGGCTGAAAGCACCGATGATGGTTTGCGTGGCGCAGGCCGCGTAGGGCGGAGGGGGGAGAGATGGGTTCCGGCGTCGCAGGTCTTGCGATCCTGGTGCTGGCGGCGGGCAAGGGCAGCCGCATGAAATCGGGTCGGGCCAAGGTCCTGCACGAGATCGCAGGCCGCCCGATGCTCGGATATTCCCTGGCCGTCGCCGAGGCTCTCGGCCCCGAGCGCCTCGTCGTGGTGGTCGGCCGAGACGCCGACCTCGTACGCGAGCGCTTCCAGGGCCGCGCCCATTTCGTGCTGCAGGCCGAGCAGAGGGGGACCGGCCATGCCGTTCTCGTCGCCCGCGAGGCGCTCGAGGGTTTTCAGGGGGACGTGTTGATCCTGTACGGCGACACGCCGCTGCTGCGGGAGACGACGCTCCGGCACATGATCGCGGTCAAGGCCGCGAAACGGGCCGACCTGGTGATGCTCTCGGCGCTTGCTGCGCTCCCGGGCCGGGTGGTTCGCGACGCCGCGGGCCGCGTTGCGCGCATCGTCGAGGTGACGGACGCGACCAGTGAGGAGCTCGCCATCCCCGAGGGCAACACTGGCGTCTATCTCATCTCCTCGGAGCTGCTGTGGAAGGCGCTGGCGCAGGTGGACGATCGCAACGAGCAGGGCGAGATCTACCTGACCGACATCGTGGGCCGGGCGGTTTCCGAGGGGCGCAGCGTCGAGGCGCTCGTGCTCGGCGACGCCGAAGAGTCCCTCGGTATCAACACCCGCGCCGAGCTGGCGCAAGCCGCTGCGGTTGTGCGCGCCCGCAAGAACCAGGCGCTGATGGCGAGCGGCGTGACTCTCGTCGATCCCGCGAGCACCTACGTGGACGTGGACGTCGAGATCGGGGTCGACTCGCTGCTCGAGCCGGGCGTGTTGATCACGGGCTCCTCCCGCCTCGGCGTAGACGTGCATGTGAAGGCCCACACCGTGATCGAGTCGAGCCGCCTCGACGACGGCGTCGTGATTGGTCCCATGGCCCACCTGCGCCCCGGCACGCACCTGGGACCGAACGTCCGCGTCGGAAACTTCGTCGAGATCAAGAACAGCACCCTCGGCGAGGACACCAAGGCCGACCATCTCAGCTACATCGGGGATGCCGACGTGGGCAGGAACGCGCACTTCGGCTGCGGCGTCATCACCGTCAACTACGACGGTGTGAGCAAGAGCCGCACCACGATCGAGGAAGGCGCGTTCGTGGGCTGCAACTCGAATCTGATCGCGCCGATCACGCTCGAAAAGGATTCCTACGTGGCGGCCGGCTCGACGGTGACGCACGACGTACCGGCGGGAGCGCTCGCCGTGGCAAGGGAACGCCAGCGCAACGTCGAGGGCTGGCGTGCGCGGCGGCCGTCCAAGAAGAAGGGCTGAGCACGAGGGAGCGCGCTGCGGGGCGCGCTCCACGGAGGTGGAGCATGTGCGGGATCGTCGGCTACATCGGTCGTGAGGGGCGGGCCGCAGAAGTCCTGATCGACGGCCTGCGCCGCCTCGAGTACCGCGGCTACGACTCGGCCGGCATCGCCGTGCTAGAGAACGGCCTGTTCGCCGTGCGTCGCGCGCAGGGCAAGCTCGCGAACCTCGAGCTCGTGCTGCGTGCGCAGCCGCTCGAGGGTCGCGTGGGAATCGGCCACACGCGCTGGGCGACGCACGGAAAGCCCTCCGAGCGCAATGCCCATCCGCACCGCTCGGGCCCCGTGGTCGTGGTGCACAACGGCATCATGGAGAACTATCGGGAGATCCGCGCCGACCTCGAGGCGCAGGGGCGTCGCATCGTCTCCGACACCGACACCGAGCTGATCGCGCACCTCATCCACGGAAACCTCGACCGCGGCCTCGATCTCGTGACGGCGGTGCGAGAGGCTTGCACGCGCGTCACGGGCTCCTACGCCTTCGGGGTCGTCTCGGAGACGGATCCCGATCACATCGTGGTGGCGAAGCATGGCGGCAGCCCCCTCATTCTGGGGCTCGGCGACCATCAGACCTTCCTCGCCAGCGACATCCCCGCGATCCTTCCCTACACGCGACAGATGATCTTCCTCGACGACGGCGAGTTCGCCGTGCTCTCCGAGGATGGTGCGCAGGTTCTCGATCGGGCCGGCCGGCCCGTGGACCGCGAGCCGAGGCCGATCCAGTGGGATCCGATCGCCGCGGAGAAGGGCGGCTACGACCGCTTCATGCAGAAAGAGATCTTCGAGCAGCCGCGCGCGATCATGGACACGATCGGCACGCGCGTCCTCGAGGAGCAAGCCGACCTCGACCTCGACGGCATCGATCTCTCGCCCGCCAGCGTCAAGAACCTGCAGCGTATCTATCTCGTGGCTTGCGGCACGGCCTGGCATGCCTGCCTCGTGGGCAAGTACATGATCGAGCAGCTCGCCGGGATCCCGGCCGAGGTCGATCTCGCTAGCGAGTTTCGCTACCGCGGGCCGATCCTCGACCCCGGCTGCCTGGTGATTCCGGTCTCGCAGTCGGGGGAGACGGCCGACACGCTCGCGGCGCTCCGCGAGGGCAAGCGGAAGGGCTCCCGTGTGCTGGCCGTCTGCAATGTGCGCGACTCCACGATTGCGCGAGCGAGCGACGACGTGCTCTACACCCACGCCGGGCCCGAGATCGGCGTGGCCTCGACCAAGGCCTTTACGACTCAGCTCGTGGCGCTCTACATGCTGGCGACGAAGCTCGGAATCGCTCGCGGACGCATCGGTCCGGGCGAGGCCCGCGAGCGGCTGGCGGAGCTGACGCGCCTGCCGCGCCTGGTGGAGCAGACGCTCCAGCTCGACGCGCCGGTGCGGGAGATCGCGCATAAGTTCATGCACGCCCGGGACACGCTCTTCCTCGGTCGCGGGATCATGTTTCCGATCGCCCTCGAGGGCGCGCTCAAGCTCAAGGAGATCTCCTACATTCATGCCGAGGGCTACGCCGCCGGCGAGATGAAGCACGGGCCCATCGCGTTGATCGACGAGAACATGCCCGTGGTCGTGATCGCGACGAAGAGCGCGGTCTACGACAAGGTGGTCTCGAACCTCGAACAAGTGCGGGCGCGCGACGGCCGCGTGATCGCGATCGCGACGGAAGGCGATGAGGACATGCGCTCGAAATGCGACGAGGTCATCTTCGTTCCGGACCTCGGTCCCTACCTCACGTCCGTGCTGGTGACCGTGCCGCTCCAGCTCTTCGCCTACCATGTGGCAACGCTCAAGGGAACGGACGTGGATCAGCCGCGCAACCTCGCCAAGAGTGTCACGGTCGAGTAGCGACCCTGGAGGATCCACGACCCGTGTCGGTGCCGGTCACGTCTTCTCTTCTCGAGGGCCTCAACCCCGAGCAACGCCAGGCGTGCGAGATCACCGAGGGGCCGCTTCTCGTGCTCGCGGGAGCGGGCAGCGGCAAGACTCGCGTCCTGGTCCACCGGATTTCCTACCTGATCGGCGTCTGCGGAATTCCGCCCGAGAGCATCCTCGCCGTAACCTTCACCAACAAGGCGGCGGGCGAGATGCGCGAGCGGGTCGAGAAGATCCTGGGTCCCGAGGCGTCGGGAGTCCTCGTCTCGACCTTCCACTCCTCGTGCGTACGGATCCTGCGGCGCGAGGCCGGGCACCTCGGCCTCTCGCGCGGATTCGCGATCTACGACGAGGCCGACAGCCTCGCCACGGTAAAGCAGGCGCTGCGTCGCCTCGGTCTCGATCCGAAGCTCTTCGAGCCGCGGCGGCTGCGCTGGCGCATCGACCAGTGGAAGAACGCGGGCGTGCTCCCGGCCCAGGCCGCCGATGCCGCGGCAGATCTCGACGCCAAGCGCTCGGCCGAGGTCTACGCCACCTACCAGCGGGTGCTCGCCGAACACAATGCCCTCGACTTCGGTGATCTGATCCTTCAGACCACCGAGCTTTTCGGCCGCTTTCCCGAGGTGCTCGCCTGGTACCGGCAGCGCTGGCAGTACGTGCTGGTGGACGAGTATCAGGACACGAATCGCGTGCAGTACCGGCTCGTGAAGCAGCTCTCGGACGAGCACCGGAATCTATGCGTGGTCGGAGACCCCAACCAGTCGATCTACGGCTGGCGTGGCGCCGACGTGCGAAACATTCTCGACTTCGAGCGCGACCATCCCGATGCGAGGGTCGTGAAGCTGGAGCGCAACTACCGCTCCACCAAGCCGATCCTCGCCGCCGCGTCGGCCGTGGTAGCGAACAACCGCGGGCCCCAGACGCGGCTGTGGACCCAGCGAGAGAGCGATGAGCCGGTCCAGCTCTACGAGGCCGCCGACGATCGGGACGAGGCACAGTTCGTGATCCGGCAGATCCTGGGAGCCACCCGCGAGGAGGGCCGATCCTTCGGCGAGTTCGCGATCTTCTACCGCACCAATGCGCAGTCGCGGCCCTTCGAGGAGGTGCTGCTCGAGTACGACGTACCCTACGCGGTGGTGGGAGGCGTGCGCTTCTACGAACGCGCGGAGGTGAAGGATGCGCTGGCCTATCTGCGTGTGTTGATCAACCCCGCCGACGGCATGGCTCTGCGCCGGATCCTCAACAACCCGCCGCGAGGCATCGGCAAGACGACGCTCGAGAGGGCCGAGGAGCTTGCGGCTTCGCAAGGGACGACGCTGCTCGCCGCGCTGCGCGCGCTCGCCTCCGACCCCGGCGGCGCGCGCTCGGCCGCGAGACTCCGTGAGTTTCTCGCTCTCCTGGACGCGCTGGCTGCCGAGATTCCGGGTCTTGCGCTCGCCGAGGCGCTGGCGCTCGTACTCGACCGCACGGGCTACCTCGAGCATCTGGGGCGCCAGGCCACGCCCGAAGCTGAGGCGCGCGTCGAGAACCTGCGCGAGCTGCAGGCGAGCGCCGAGGACTTCGCCGCTGCCAATGCCGGGATCGGAGGCGACGATCGCTCGCCCATCGAACTCTTCCTCGATCAGGTCACATTGGTCTCCGATCTCGACGCCTACGAGAGCCGCTCCGAACGCGTGTCGCTGATGACGGCCCACACGGCGAAGGGCCTCGAGTTCCCCGTGGTCTTCCTGGTGGGTCTCGAGGAGGGGCTGCTCCCGCACGCCGCCTCGATGCGCGACGCCTCGGGAATCGAGGAGGAGCGTCGCCTTTGCTACGTCGGAATGACGCGGGCCATGGAGCGGCTCACCCTCACCTGTGCATCGGAGCGGCGCCGCTACGGCTCGCGCACGTTCTCGGCGCCGTCGCGTTTCCTCTCCGAGATCCCGCGCGAGTTCGTGGTGGGAGGCAAGGCACGAGAGTCTTCAGCGCCGCCGCGCGCTCGCGACGGGGGACGCGCGCTCGATTATTCTCTCGGCCAGGAGTCCGCCGAAGAGGCCGGCTCGATCCGGCCGGGGCTTCGCGTGCGGCATCCCATCTTCGGCGAGGGATCGGTCACCGCAGTGCGCGGAGCCGGCCAGGGCCAGAAGCTCGACATCCGCTTCGATCGGGTGGGTGTTAAGACCGTGCTGGTGCGATTCGCCAACCTCGAGCCGATCTGATGCCCTTGATGTCGTTCCTACCCGGGCTCGATCTGATCCACGGCCGCACGCTCGCGTCGAGCTTCGATGCGTTTGCGCGCGTGCACCTGCTGCGCGCCGGCATTCGACTCGGCCTCTTCGAGGTGCTGCGCCGGCCCTTCGACGCCGAGGCCCTGGCAGAGCGCCTCGGCCTGGCCGACGACCTGGTGCGCTCGTGGCTCACGGCCTGCGACCGGCTTGGCCTGGTGCAGGTCTCGCCGTCAGGCTTCCAGATCACGGATTTTACGCGCTGGCTCCTCGACGCACCCGAAGCGGCTGCCCTGCACGCCGTCCTCGACCAGGTGGCGCTGGGGTGGGGACCGCGCTTCGAGGATCTGCCCCAGCTCATGAAGGGCGCGGAGCGGCCTGCCTTCGGGAGCCCGGAGGAGGCCCAGCGGGTGGCGGCCGCATCGCGGGCCGTCGAGAGCCGTGCGCTCGCGGCCCTGGCCCGTGTGCCGGGGGTGCGCGCCGCCCGGCGCGTGCTCGATGTCGGCTGTGGACACGGCAGCTATCTCGCCGGCTTCCTCTCCCACTACCGCGATGCGCAGGGCGTGGGCGTCGATCTCGATCCTGCCGTGGCGGAGGAGGCCCGGCACCGGCTGCGGGAGGCCGAGGTCTGGCGGCGCGGCGAGATTCGCGTCGGCG
>CAYGXT010000003.1:0-25319 GCA_964353695.1 uncultured Myxococcaceae bacterium | reverse complement strand
CCTCACGGCCGCGGTGATGGAGGACGAGGCGCGCCACGTGGCCTTCGGCGTGCTTTCGCTGCGCGAGCACTGCCGCGAGCTGCCCGAGAAGGACCGCCTCGAGCGTGAGGATTTCGTCTACGAGGCCTGCGTGCTGATGCGCGACCGCATCTCGAACCGCGAGGTCTGGGAGACCATGGGCCTCGATCCGGAGGAGTGCATCGCCTACTCCGATCGGTCGGAGCTGGCGAAGCAGTTCCGCTATCGCCTCTTCTCCAAGATCGTGCCGAACGTGAAGAGCCTGGGCCTGCTCTCGCCGAAGCAGCGCGAGCGTTTCGCGGCCCTCGGAATCCTCGAGTTCGAGACCAACACCACATCGGACGTGGACCAGGAGATCGAGGAGGAGCGGCGGATCCAACAGGGCGAGGTCATGGCGATCAGCGCGTAGCGCGCAGCGACCCGAGGATCCTGGCGTCCACCTCGACGCCGGCCGGGCAGTGGTCGGAGCCCTGCACCTGCGGGGAGAGCCAGGCGCCCAGGACGTGCTTCATTGCGGCGGGGCAGGCCAGCACGTAGTCGATGCGCCAGCCCACATTGCGGGCGCGTACGCCGAAGCGCTGGCTCCACCACGAATAGTGGCCCGGGCCGGGCTCGAAGTGCCGGAAGGTGTCGACGAGTCCGGAGCCAAGCCAGCGATCGTGCTCTGCGCGCTCCTCGGGCAGGAAGCCGCTGGTCTCGCGGTTCTCGCGGGGCCGGGCGAGGTCGATCTCGCGATGGGCCGTGTTGAAGTCGCCGATCACGATCACGTGCGCGCCCTCGGCCCGGAGATCCTGCACGCGCGCGAGGAGCGCGTCGCAGAACGCGAGCTTGAAGGGCACGCGCGAGTTGTCGCGCTGCTTGCCGCTGCCATTCGGGAAGTAGGCGTTCACGAGCGCCAGCCGGCCGAAGCGCGCAATCTGCAGCCGGCCCTCCGCGTCGAAGTCCGCACGTCCGAGGCTCGTCTCGACGGCGTCGGGCGCGCTGCGCGTGAAGAGCCCGACCCCGCTGTAGCCGGGGCGCTCGGCTGGCGAGAAGCAGGCGTGCCAGCCCTCCGGCGCCGCCACCTCGGCCGGCAGATCCTCGGGCCGCGCACGCACTTCTTGCACCCCCACGATGTCGGCCTTGCTCGCGTCGAGCCAGCTGCGAAAGCCCTTCTTCGCGCAGGCTCGCAGGCCGTTCACGTTCCAGGAGTCGATGCGGAGTGTCGCTACGTCAGCCACGCCAGGCAGCCCGCCTGCTCGAGGATCGGGTCGAGGGTGCTGCGATCGGCGACGGCCGCATGGCGTGCTCGCAGCACGGCCAGCGACTTCGCGTGGTACTTCTGAGTCTCCTGCTCGAAGGGCTCCCCCGCGAGCGTGACCTCGAAGTGAGCTTCACCCTGCTGCAGGGCGCGCGCGTTGGCCGCGCTCCAGGGCAGGAAGATCGCCCCGACTTCGTCACGCAGCAGCGGGAAGAGCGTGGGCTCGAGGGCCTGCCACGGCTCGAAGTCGCCCTCCGCGCGCGGGTCGAGCATGCGCTCGATCCAGCGCAGCACGTGTTTTGCGCGCTCCTGCAGCAGGCGCGCGGGCGTGGGATCGGTCGCACACTGGTAGAGCTGCGCAAAGAGCCCGAAGTCCGCCAGCGCGGGTCGCCCTCCGAAGAGGAAGCTCCGCGCCTCGAGGTGGGGATCGAGGATGCGGAGTTGGCGCTCGAAGGAGCCCTCGATCACGCCCCGGGTCGCCTTCGAGGAACCGACCAGCTTGAGGCGCGGAACCATGCGCTTGCGGATCATCTCCGCCGCCGCGGCTACCTGCTCGTCCGGCGCGCCGGGAAGATTCTCGCGCGCGATGCGCTCGGCCGCCGAGCGCTGATCGTCCTCGTACGTCCAGCGGTAGTGGAACATCGGCTTGTTGCCCCACTCGTCGGCGTACTCCTCGACGAGTGCCGAGAGGAAGGCGAGGGCGCCCTCGCGCGGCTGGATCGCGGGCTCGGGATGACGCGCCTCCATCGCCTCGAGGATCGGCGTCGAATCCTGCAACACCTCGCCCTCGGGCGTCACCACCAAGGGCACCAGCGGCAGCTTCGCGAAGCGCTGGAACTCGGCCATCGAGCTCTGGTCCCGCACCACCCACTGGTGCGGGATGCGCTTGTAGCGGAAGTAAGACCGGACCTTCACCGAGTAGGGTGAGGCCTCGAGGCCGAAGACGCGGTAGCGGTCCGTCATGAGGCCAGCATTGTGCCCGCTACCAGGGCCTGGAGGCAAGGGTGAGGCCCCCGCTTCGGTAAGGACCGTCGCGTCTGCCACATAGGGCCGGGCGAGGGCGGGTGTGCGAGATCGCGACCCTGCGGCTCACGCCAGCCCCATCCGCTTTGCGATGATCACCTTCATGATCTCGTTGGTGCCGGCATAGATCGACTGCACCGCCGCATCGGCATAGTCTTGCGAGACGGGATACTCGCGCATGAAACCGTAGCCGCCGTGGAGTTGCAGACACTCACTGGTGAGCCGCTTCTGCAGCTCGGTGATCCACCACTTGGCCATGCTCACCTCCGAGACGATCTCATCGCCCCGCACGTGCGCCACGAGCAGGCGGTCCACGAAGGCCTGGCCGATCTCCACCTCCGATTGGAGTGTTGCGAGCGCGAACTGCGTGTGCTGGAAGTTTGCGATGGGCCTGCCGAAGGCGCGCCGCTGCTTCACGTAGGCGACGGTGTCGGCCAGCGTGCGACGGCACGAAGCGATGGACGCGACACCGATGCACAGGCGCTCCTGCTGCAGCTTCTGCATCAGCATGCGAAAGCCGGCGCCCTCACGGCCGAGCAGTGCCGACGCCGGCAGCCGGCAATCCTCGAAGAAGAGCTCGCTCGTGTCCTGGCCGCGCAGGCCGAGCTTGTCGAGCTTGCGTCCCCGGACGAAGCCCTGCGTCTCGGCCTCCACCAGGAAGAGGCTGATGCCGTCGTGGGGCGGCACGCTGGAGGGATCCGTCTTCGCCACCACGATGAAGAGGTCTCCGATCTGGCCGTTCGAAATGAAGGTCTTTGCGCCGCTGAGCACGTAGCCGTCGGCGTCGCGCACCGCGCGTGTCTGTATGCTCGCGAGGTCCGAGCCCGTCCCGGGCTCGGTCATGGCGATGCCGAGCAGGATCTCACCCGAGACCGCCCCCGGCAGATACTTCTGCTTCTGCTCTTCGCTGCCGTAGGCCTCGATGTACGGCCGGCAGATGTTCGAGTGGAGCGAGATCATGAGCCCGTGGGCGCGCAGATCTGCCAGCTCCTCCATGATGATGGCGTCGTACAGGAAGTCCCCCCCCGCACCGCCGTAGACCTCGGGGGCGCTTGCGCCCAGGAAGCCTTCCTCGCCGCAGCGCCGCCAGGTCTCGCGGTCGCTCATGCCGCGCTCGTTCCAGACGGGGACCTTCGGTGCGATCTCCTTCTCCGCGAACCGCCGGAACTGGGAGCGAAAGAGTTCGTGCTCCTCGCTGAAGAAATCGCGGCGCATGAAGCCTCCTCCGGTCGGCGAGAGTGAATCTTGCGATTCGCGGCGCCGTCTCGCCAGCCGCTCTCAGCGATCCGACTCGAGAGTCTCGGGCAGGACCCCGGTGCGCACGATCAGCACGGCCGGCCCCTTCGAGGCCAACGGCATGCGGTGCGCCACCCAGGGATCGCGCGCCAGCGGATCGAACCAGAACGCGAAGCGCGGCAAGAAGGGACGGGCGACGGCCGCGATTACGGGATTGAGGTCGAGCTCGTAGCGCACCTCCACCAGCGGGTCCTTGCCGTCGTGGGCCGGAATCAGGCGCGCCACCGTCGCCTTTGCGTCCACGAAGGTCGGGCCGATGGCACAGAGCAGGAACTGGAACTTGATCTCTTCTGTCTCTCCCTTTGCGAGGGGCAGGAAGAGCAGGTTGAGGGGTACGTGCGCCACTCGATCGGGCTGCGGGATCGCCAGGCGGTCGGGCGGGGTCGTGTTGCCATCCTCGTGGGAGCAGAAGGCTTCGCCCTTCTCGTGGTCGATGAACATGACGCCGAGCGAATGGCCGGCCTTGTTCCACGAGTGTGACATCTGCCAGAGCGGGCGGAGCGCGCTGCCGCCGTCTACGGGGACCAGCTCCGTCGAGAGCACCATCGATTCGGCGCCCGCGATGCTGCCCGAGGCCAGGATGTAGATGTTGCCGCTCGCCAGCTTGAGAATGTCGAGGTGGGCCTCCCCGATCTTCTTGCCGGCCTCATCGTAGGTGGCCGAGGGGATGGAACCGAAGACAGCCGGCGCTGGCAGCCGCAGGCTCGACTCGGCCCGGGCCGGGCCCGCCACCAGCGCCGAGACGGCGATGGCCAGCAAAAAGGCAGAGGGGAAGGGGGGCGACATGGCCGAAAGATGGTAGCCGCCCCTCCGGACCCGGTAAGTTTCCGCCGCCGGCCTCTCGCCCGGCGAGGGGGAACGTGGACGTCGCAGACTTCTTCCGGGGCGTCTTCGTAGGCGCCGCCATCGCCGTGCCCGTCGGGCCCGTGAACCTGCTCACGGTGCGCCGGACACTCGCTTACGGCCGAAGCTGCGGCCTGGCGACCGGGCTCGGCGCTGCCCTGGCCGACACCTTCTACGGCGCGGTGGCGGCCTTCGGCCTGACCCTGATCTCCAGCTTCCTCCTCACCCAGCAGCTCTGGCTCCGGCTGGCCGGCGGGATCTTCCTGGTGGTGATGGGCGTGCGCGCCTTCCGCGCACATCCGTCGCTGCGAGTCGCGACGGATGTCCGCCCGGGCCCGGTGAAGGCTGCCGCCTCGAGCTTTCTCATCACCCTCTCGAATCCGATCACCCTGCTCGCTTTCGGTGCGGTCTTCGGCGCCGTCGGCATCGTGGATCCCGATCTCGGCCGCCTCGACGCCAGCTTGCTGGTCTGGGGTGTCTTCACGGGCTCGATGCTCTGGTGGCTCCTGATTACGGGTGTCGTGGGTAGCGTCCGCGCCCGCACGAGCTCTCATCTGGTCGACCGCATGAGCCAGGTCAGCGGTCTCGTGATCGCGCTGTTCGGGCTCGGAGTGATGGCGACGCTGTTGCTGCCATAGGCAGCTCCGCGCCTTTGGATCGGTCGCGAGCGCCCCACCACTCGCGCCAGCAGGCCCCGCGAAGCTCAGGCGAGGTGAAACACGTTCTTCTCCGCATCGAAGGCAACCCTTCCCATGCGTCCGACGCCTTCCTGCGAGAGCAGCTCTTCGAGCGTGGCGCGGTCGCTCGGGGTGTTGGCGAGGAAGCGGCCGCCGCCGTCCAGACGGCCGATCACGATGCCGCGCTCCGGTGTGCCGTCGCGCGCGAAAGCGACGGTGTAGGTCTCGATGTGCGCCCGGCCGTTGGCCGTGTCGAGCGTCTCGACCGGAGGCCCTGCGCTCGCGAGCATCGGCGCTTCGGCGGCCGGCGTGCCGCTCTCGCGCGGTGCTGAAGACAGTACGCAGGCCGAGTGCTTGGTCAGATACCAGCCGTTGCCAGTGACGAGCCCGCGTGCGCCGGGCGCGCCGCGCAGGCGGTCTGCCATGCTCACGACGGCATGCAGCGAGTAGTTGCTTCCGGGGCCACCAAAGTACGGAAGACCGCCTGTGACCGTAAAGCCGCGCGGGTCGCGCTCGTCGAGGCCGAGCATCTCGCAGGCCATCTCGACCGCGACTGGGAAGCAGCTGTAGAGGTCGAAGGCCGTGACCTCATCGAGGGCAGTACCTGCCTGTGCCAGCGCCTGAGTTGCGGCGCTGCGCAGCGCATCGCTGGCCGCGAAGCTCGGCCGCTCCGATGGAAACCACGCCTCCTCGATCGCGCTTCCTCCGCCCCACCAGTGGACGAAGCGCGACGCCGGGATGCCAAGCTCGAGCGCGGCGGAGGCCGAGAGCAGGAGCACGGCGGCGGCCTGGTCGGTCTGGATCACCGCGTTCAGATACTTGGGGTAGGGGAACGCGACCATCCGGTTCCCCGGTCCCGGCAGCGTGAGCTCCCCGGCGCTGCGCTCGACCGGGAACCACGCGTAGGGGTTCGCCGCCGCGACTCTCGTGAAGCCGTGCATGAGCGCGCCCATGCGCGCGCGGTGGGTCTCGAGTTCGAGGCCGCGATGCGCGCGCAGCGCATTCTCGAAGATCGGATACACCAAAACGGGCGCCGTGAGGCCGTAGCGCTGCTCCCTCTCGGAGCTTCCGGCCCTGTCCACACCGATCTTGCTCGGCTCGCCCTCGCCGCCGGTCGGCCACGCGACGCGTTGCTGCGCGCGGAGCGCGCGCTGGAAGGCCCGGAGGTTGTTGGTGCCGACGACGAGGGCGGCGCGTACGCGGCCCGCGGCGATCTCGGCCGCCATGTGATTGAGGAGCAGCAGCGGGCTCTCGCCGCCGAGGGCGGTCACGACCTCGAGCGACGGCTTCGCGCCGAGGGCCTCGGCCAGCAGGCGCGGCGCGTTGCGAGGCCGCCAGGCCGCAACGTCTACCACGCCAACGGCGTCGAGGGCCGCAAACACGCGCTCGCCGAGGCCAGCCTGCTCCGCTGCCTCGCGGGCGGCCTTCGCCATCAGCTCCACGGGGCCGAGCTCGACCGCGGGCTCCACGTCCCGCTGCAGGGCCTGCCCACCTCCGACCAGCACCGGCCTCGTATCGTCTGCGCTCAGGGGAGCCTCCTCGTCCGTGCTTGCCGCAGCGAGACCTTGACCGCGGCGCGGCGCTTCGCGAGCTGCGCCAGCGTGGCCTCCTGACGTGTCTGGGAACGGCGACGGAGGTTATCCGTTCGAGGGACGCGCGTCGCCCGGCTCGACGGAGGGCAAAGGCAGCGGCATCGTCGCTGCGGGGAGGGCCGTGTGCTCGAGCAACCGATCTGGACACCGTCGCCCGAGAGAAGGGCCCGCGCGAATCTCTCGGCCTTCCTCGCGTTCGTAAGCCAGCGTTTCGCTGCGGACGCAAGCGACTACGACGCGCTCTGGCGTTGGTCGATCGAGAGGCCCGAACCGTTCTGGACGGCCGTCTGGGACTTCTGCGAGGTGCGTGCCGAGCGGCGTGGCGAGCGCGTGCTGGTGGACGGGGACAGGATGCCCGGCGCGTCATTCTTCCCCGACGCCCGTCTCAGCTTCTCCGAGAACCTGCTGCGCCAGCGCGACGACACGCCAGCCCTGATATTCCGCGGCGAGGATGCCGCCGCGCGCAGCCTCTCGTGGCGCGAGCTGCAGGCACTCGTCTCGCGCCTGCAGCAGGCGCTCCTCGAGGCCAGCGTCGGCGCCGGTGACCGCGTGGCGGGGTTCTTGCCGAACCTGCCCGAGACCGTGGCGGCCATGCTCGCGGCGGCCAGCCTGGGAGCCGTCTGGTCCTCGTGCTCTCCCGATTTCGGCACGGCCGGCGTGCTCGATCGCTTCGGGCAGATCGAGCCTTTGGTCTTGTTCACGGCCGATCGCTACCGCTATGCCGGCCGCTGGCACGACTGCCTCGGCCGCGCGCGCGAGATCGCAGCGGCGCTGCCGGGGCTGCGCCGCGTGATCGTGTTGCCGTACGACGGCCTTGCCACGGATACCGGCGGCATTCCCGGCGCGCGCACGCTCGAGGCTGCGATCGCTCCCTTCGCGGCGCAGGAGATCTCGCACGCGCAGCTTCCGTTCGGGCATCCCCTCTACGTGATGTATTCGTCGGGCACGACGGGCAAGCCCAAATGCATCGTCCACTCGGCCGGCGGCACACTGCTACAGCAGATCAAGGAGCACGTGCTCCACTGCGACGTACGGCAGGGCGACCGCGTCTTCTACTTCACCACCTGCGGCTGGATGATGTGGAACTGGCTCGTCGCCTCGCTCGGAGCAGGCGCCACGCTGCTGCTCTACGACGGCTCGCCGTTCCACCCGACGCAGAACGTTCTCTTCGACTTCGCCGAGGCCGAGGGCATGACGCTCTTCGGTACCTCGGCGAAGTTCATCGACGCCTGCCGCAAGGCCGGGCTCGAACCGCGCCGTACGCACGACCTCTCGGGCGTGCGTCTCGTCACCTCCACCGGCTCGCCGCTTTCTCCCGAGGGCTTCGACTGGGTCTACCAGCACATGCAGCCCGACGTGCAGCTCGCGTCGATCTCGGGGGGCACCGACATCCTCTCCTGTTTCGTGCTCGGTAATCCGCTGGCACCGGTCTATCGCGGCGAGATCCAATGCCGTGGCCTCGGCATGGCCGTCGAGGCCTTCGGGGACGACGGCCGGCCCGTGCGCGGCAGGAAGGGAGAGCTCGTCTGCACGCGTCCATTCCCGTCGATGCCGATCGGCTTCTGGAATGATCCCGACGGTGAGCGCTACCACAACGCCTATTTCGCGCGCTTTGCGAACGTGTGGTGCCACGGCGACTTCGTCGAGATCACGCCCCGCGGCGGCGTCGTGATCTACGGCCGCTCGGACGCGGTGCTCAATCCCGGTGGCGTACGCATCGGCACGGCCGAGATCTACCGCCAGGTGGAGCAGCTCGACGAGGTGGAGGAGTCGATCGCCGTGGGACAGGACTGGCAGGACGACGTCCGCGTCGTGCTCTTCGTACGCCTGCGGCCGGGGCTCGTGCTCGACGAGGCGCTCGAGACGAAGATCCGAAGCCGCGTCCGCAGTCACTGCTCTCCCCGGCATGTGCCCGCGAAGATCCTGCAGGTGGAGGACATCCCACGCACACGCTCGGGCAAGATCGTCGAGCTGGCCGTGCGTGATGTCGTCCACGGCCGACCCGTCCAGAACCGCGAAGCCCTCTCCAACCCCGAGGCGTTGGCCCTCTTCGCCAATCGGCCAGATCTGGCGGTCGAGTAGCAAGCGTCAGTGGCTGACCTTCCACGGATCCCAGTCCGCATGCAGCGCGGGCAGCACGTCACGGTCGCCGAAGACCTGACCGGCCAGGATCGGGCGCAGCAGATTCGTCTCGAGCACCTGCCCCGCGGCGTCGACGCCGCTGCGCATCACGCCCGAGATGCCCGGCCCCGAGGGCGTGCTGGCGCCGCATAGGAAGAGCCCCGGAATCTCCGTGCGCGGACCGACGCGGAAGGGCCCTGCCTGGTCGGGGCTCATCTCGATGCCGTAGGAGGTGCCGCCCGTGGAGCGGGTGAAGCGCTCCTGGCTCACGGGCGTGGCCGCCTCCTTCCACACCAGATGGCGGCGCAGATCGGGGATTGCCGTCTCCGCCGACTCGAGCAGCTGGTCGCAGAGCGCCTGCTTGCGGCGCCGGTACTCCGGGTTGCGGTGGTAGCGGCCGCCTTCGGTCGGGCCGCGCTCGACGTTCCAGACCGAGTAATCGAGCGGGGCGAGTGTCATGATCTGCAGGTTCGTGCAGCCGGGCGGCGCGATCTGCCGGGTGGTCGGATCCTTCAGCGAGGCCGTCGTGATGTAGGTCATGGCCTTCGAGCTGAGCTTTCCCGACTCGAGCTCGTCATACACGGCCTCGAAGTCGTAGCCGCCGAAGACGTAGTGGTTGCTGTTCGAGAATCCCATCGCGGCGAGGTCGATGTCGAGGCCCGCGTAGACACAGAAGAGTGGCAATGCCATGCGTAGCGAGCGGATGCGCTCCACGGTCTGCGGCCCGAAGTGCTCGGCGCCGACCAGCTCGAAGAAGGTCCGCTTCAGGTCTGCGTTCGAAACCACCACCGGCGCGTCGATCTCCTGCGCCTGCTGGCTGGGCTTGCCCACCAGCACGCCCGCCACGCGGCCGTTCTCGATACGCACGCGCTGCACGGGCGTGTTGGTACGCACCTCGCCGCCCCAGGCGCGGATGGCTTCGATCAGGCGGGCCGCAATCACCTGGCCTCCGCCTTCCGGATAGAAGGCGCCGCGCAGGAAGTGATCGCTGAGGCCCGCCGCCATCACCACGGGCGTGCGCGACGGACGCACGGCGTAGCAGCCCTGCTCGCCCAGCAGCACGGCACTCGCACGGTCCGAGAGATGGTGCTGTGCAAAAAGCTCGGTCACGGGCCGCAAGCCCCATTGCAAGAAGACCGGCGCCTGCTGCGCCAGCTCGCCGATGGCCACCTCGCCTCGCCCCAGCCGCCGCCCCGCTTCAGAGACTCGCTGCATCACGTCGAGGACGGCCGAGAGCCCCTCGGCCTCGTCGGGGAATGTCTCGACCAGGCGCTTCTTGTAGCGGTCCCAGCCGCAGGGGATGCGGAACTCGAGATCGGGAAAGTGCAGGATCGAGTAGCAGTCCGGGTCGAGAGGCCGGAAGATCACGCGCTCCGCGAGGCCAAGGCCATGCAGCACGGCGGCGATCGAGCCGTCGCGGCCGCACTCGCCGATGTAGTGGATGCCGACGTCGAACTCCCAGGCGCGGCCGTGCTGCTGGCGGCGAAAGACCTGCGAGTTGCCGCCAGCAACGTAATGAGACTCGACTACGAGCGTGCGCTTTCCCGCGGCACAAAGGTAGGCAGCCGTGCATAGGCCGCCGAGCCCGGATCCGATCACGATGGCGTCCCAACGCTCGCGGCCGTTCGTCTCTTTCGTCGTCATGGCTAGAACCCCATCGCTCCCGAGGCCGCGGGAGCCTGCATCGCGCCGGTGCCGACCAGCAGCAGGCCCAGGCCGAGAATGATCGCCACCGGCACCAGGTTCGCGAGGATGCAGACCACGACCGCGCGGCCCGTGCCGACGTCGAGGGCCTGCCGCACGGCGATCACCGCCGCGATCGTCGAGAGCGCGAAGATCGCGACGCCGAGCAGCGCGTTGGCCGGGCCGAGCGGCAACACGCCGAGCACTCCCAGCATCCCCGGGGCGGTCGCGAAGCCGAGCGTTCGCAGCAGCTCGCCGTAATCCGAGGTGTGGTTGAGGATCGCGACGCCGATCAGCCACACCAGGCCCGTGCCGAGAAACCAGCCCAGGAAGCCTCCGGCGAGGCTGACGAAGGCCCCGCTCGAACCCGCCCCGCCGAACGCGGCCGCGGCCTGCGCCAGCGCCGAGAGGCCAACCACGAGGGCGGCCTGCCCCATGGCGCCCGTGTCGTGCTCCACCTCCTCGTAGACCGAGGCGTCGAGCTTGAGTGCGCCGATGAGGCGCTCGCCGAAGCTGCGCGCCGCGCCGCCACTGGCCGGATCCAACCCGCCGCTGATGCCGCCCATGCTCATGAGACCTCCACGGCCCGCTCGGGGCCCGCTACCAGGATCTTACATCGCAGCGCGGCGTTGAGGCCTACCATTTGTGGTCTGCTCCGTGTCAGGATGGGAGGTACCCTCGAGGAGGCCTCGCCATGACCGTCCCGTTCTATTGCCTCGTGATCGTGTGTTTTCTTCCCTACGTCTGGGGCTTCGCCTCCATCCCGGAGCGTCAGAAGCAGCTCGGCCGTGTCGACAACAAGGATCCGCGCGCGCAGCAGGCGCAGCTCACGGGCCGGGGAGCGCGGGCCATTGCCGCGCACAAGAATGCCTTCGAGGCCATCGCCATCTTCGCACCGGCGGTGATCGTGGCGCATCTCGCCGGAGCGGATCCCGCCTGGTCCTCGCGGCTCGCGCAGATCTTCGTCTCCGCGCGCCTGCTGCACGGCATCTTCTACCTGCTGGATCTCGACCTGCTCCGCACCGGCATCTTCGGCGTCGCGCTCGCGTGCGACGTCGGCCTGTTCGTGCTCGCGGCGCAGGCGGTGCCGTAGCGCCGGCTTCAGGGCTTAAGGCGCGCTGCTCGACCGATCCTCAGAGCAGCCGCCGAAACTCCTCGATCGTGAGCCCGGCGTCTCGGACGATGCCGCCCATGGTGAACGCGTTGATCGGGTTCGCTCGCGGCACGGTGAGGATGCGGGAGTCGTCCGAGAGGACGACGTGCTTCCCCTGTCGCAGGACGCGGAAGCCCGCCCGCTCCAGCGAGCGAGCGGACGGCTTGCTGGTGAGAGATCCCCGGTAGCCTCGGCACGGATCAGACTGCGACGTCGATCTCGCGGATGATGGCATCCTCGGAGAGATCGCCGGCAGCGGCGAGATATTCGCGGATCGCGTCCCGGATGTTCTCGAGTGCTTCCGGTTCGGTGGTTCCCTGCGACCAGCAACCCGGCAGGCCGGGGACGGAAACGCTGAAGCCCTCTTCGGAGCGGCGAAGCGCGATCTTGTACTTCATGGGTCCTCCCGAGGCTGCCTAATAAGGTAGCGCTCAGCGGGGCGCGCGGCGCGCGAGCACGAGGATCGAGGGCTCGGGGATCGTCTCGAGCTCGAGCGTGACCGTGTAGTTCCAGAAGCCGATGACGCCAGGATCCGAGATCGGCAGCACGTAGGAATCGCGATGAGAGCTCTGGCCGGGGAGATCGGTCACCAGGAAGCGGATGGTATCGCCGCGTGCCCGGGCGGGTTGCCACCCAGCGTGTGACAGCTATGCTGTCACACCGGCAGGGAGACGCGCCCGATGGCGAACGACGCCCGTATGACCGTCCGTCTCGATCCCGCAACGCGGCGCAAGGTCGAACGCCTCGCAGCGCGGCAGGGGATCTCACTGAATGAGGCGTTGAACCGGCTCCTCCAGCGTGCGCCCGAACCGGGGGAGCGCACGACGCGGCCCCGGCGCTACCGGCTGAAGCCGCGCAAGGTGGGCTTCGGGTTCGACATCGCGAGCGCGCGAAGCCTCGCTGCCGAGATGTCAGACGCGCAGGTCCTCCGAAAGCTGAAGGGCCGCCCGTGAAGATCGCCGACGTCCAGATCCTGTTCTACGCGATCGATCCCACGTCGACGCTGCACGCGCCGGCCGCCCGCTGGCTCGAAGAGGCGATCAACGACCGCGAGCCGCTCGGCCTTACGTGGGCGACGCTGCATCAGTTCCTGCGACTGGGCACCAATCCCGCCTACCCGGGGTGCATGAGCGATGATGAAGCGATGGGATGGGTGGAGGAATGGCTGGAGGCTGGGGTTGAGGTCATCAGCGACTCCGACATGCGCTGGGATCTCTTTGCCGAGCTCGTGGCCGCGTCGCAGCGCGCGCTTCGCAACGCGATCGACGACGCCCATCTCGCCGTGATCGCCATCTCGCGTGGCGCCACGCTGGTCTCCTTCGATCGGGACTTCGAGTCCTTCGTCCCGCACGGGCTGCGCTGGGAGGCGCTCGGAGCCAGTCCGTAACCGCACGCCCCGGGGATCAGGGTGGCCTCGCCGCTATGGGGCCGGCGACGCGGAGGCGCCTCGGCGAGGGCTCCGGCGCTTCTGCTCGCCCTCGGCCCGGCCGAGACGTATCCTGACGCCCGTGGGAGGCAGGGAGGCGCCGATGCGCAGGATGAGCGTTGCGGAGGCGGAGAAGGCCCTCGGGGCGACCGTCGAGACCGTAGAGAGGGACCGCGACCGCGTGACCCTCACCCGCGACGGCAAGCCCGTGGCTGCGATCGTGACGGCCGAGGATCTTGCGTTCCTCGAGGATCTCGAGGAGCGCATCGACCTCGAGGAGGCGCGCAAGGCGGTGGCCGAGCCGGGCGACAGCATTCCGTGGGAGAAGGTGAAGGCGGAGCTGGGCCTCTGACGCCGGAGCGCACCTACCGGATCGAGCTACGCCCCGCTGCCCGCCGCACCCTGGCAGGGCTCGCCCGCGAAGCGCAGGAGCGCATTCGCCACGCGATCGACGCTCTCGCGGCGACGCCGAGGCCGCCCAGCACCGTGAAGATGCACGGCAGCGATGGCTACTACCGCCTCCGCGTCGGCGACTACCGCGTGGTGTACGCGATCGAGGATGCCGTGCTCCTGGTGCTGGTGGTCCGCATCGGCCATCGGCGTGAGGTGTACCGCTGAGGCCGAGGATGAGTGGTCGCCATGCTCCGGGCGCTCCGGTGAAGGCTCCGGCCCTTCTGCTCGCTCTTGGGACGGGCCGAGACGTATCCTCATGGGCGTCATGGCGTACCGAGTGGAGATCGAGCGCGAAGACGACGGGCGCTGGCTCGCGGAGGTGATCGCCCTCCCGGGCTGCATGGCCTACGGCGCCACGCCCGAAGAGTCGCTCGCCCGGGCGCAGGCAGTCGCGCTGCGCGTGCTCGCCGACCGCCTCGAGCATGGCGAATGGCCTGCCGGTCCGGTTGCTGTGACCTTCGAGGCGGACACCGCGGCCTGACCCCGAGGCCGCCGCATGAGCCGGTGGCTCTCTCCCTGCGCTCCTCGCGCACTGAGGCATTCCGTCGTAGGCTGAATCTCTCAAATTGGGACTCTCTATGCACATCCAGCTTGCAACTTTTAACTTGCGCTATGCCGGGCTTGCCAGACGAAGATTCTCAAGCGCGATGCGCATGGACGGCGTGAGCGTGGGGCTGGACGTGCGCTTGAACTCGAAGCCGATCCGATGCGAGCCGCGTGATACCAGCAGATCGAGCTCGGCTCCTGCGTGCGTGGCCCAGAGCCGGTCGACTCCCGCTATGCGGGTAAACCGGGCGGCAATTTGGTGCGCAGTACGCGTGCACACGCGCGCGCGCGAAAAGCAGGGGACGTGTCCAAACCTTCACGTACGCTGCAACGATGCTAACTCGAAGGGTTGACTAACAAATTTGCGCCTGCCCCCCTCGGTCTCTGGAGAGCGGCTGAATCCGGGGGTTGTAAAGGGTGTCCTACGGGGCGACGATCCGCGTTGAGTAGGAGGAGGTAGAGAATGGGCGACCCTCCGAGCCTCATCGGCTTCCGGCTGAACCACAAGAAGGCCGTGGAGGCCATCACCTACGTTGCGAACAAGCAGCCGGGGCTTGACTTCTATCGCATCGTGAAGGTGTTCTACTTCGCCGACAAGGATCACCTGATCCGGTTCGGAAGACCGATTCTCGGCGACGTGTACATCAAGATGGTGCATGGGCCTGTTCCGAGCCTTGTGTACGATCTACTCAAGGCGAGCGATTTCTTGCCCTCCGATTTGCTGGAGGTGATCAGCGTCGCGATCGAGGTCAAGCACGAGCGGTATCCAAAGGTCTATCCCCTGCGGACTGCGGACATGTCGGTGTTCTCGCGCACCGATATCCGATGTCTCGACGAGGCGCTCGAGACGTACGGAAAGATGCCGTGGCAGGAACTCTGGGACCTGGCGCATAGCGAGCGAGCATGGATTGAAGCGTCAGCCAACGGAGAGATGGACTACGCGCGGATACTTGACGGTGAAACCCCGGAGCGCAGTAGACTGCTGAGCGACCTGGTGGAAACCTCGCGTAACCTTGCTTTCTAGTGCGATCTGGCGACGCGCTTTACCTCTGGTCCCAACGGCTCAATAAAGACAAGTACGTCATCGTCGTTGATCCGAGCGCGGGCCTCTTTCTCACCGTCAACACAGATCCGCCGTACGCCCCAGGCGCGGGCGTTGAAGTGTTGGCGCACGAGAACCGATTTGTGCGGTACGACTCCTGGATCGACACATCACGCCTGATTCTCATCCCCGTGGCAAGTGTCGAAGGGCAGCTTGCCAAGGACCCGACGCGGCACTTGGGGCGAATACGAGACGCGCTCCGCGATCAAATCAAGGAGTGCGTGGCGGGCCACGGGATCTTGCCGGCCTGGCAGGAGAACCTGGTCAATCGGATGTAATCGCCAGCGGCCGACGCACGTGGGTCGGCCAAGTACGCGAAATCATGGTGGCCCAGGGGAGAATCGAACTCCCGACACTGCGATTTTCAGTCGCATGCTCTACCAACTGAGCTACCGGGCCATGCGGGCGAGGAATCTAGCCCGGCCCCGCGAGCCGGGCTATGGGGCCATCGGGGCTGCCGCCCTTTTGCGTGGCGAAGGGGCAGGCTTGGCCGCCGGCGCCGGCTCCTCCTCCGGCCGCGCTCTGCTCACGACCACGTTCGTGCGCGGGCGATCGGGAGGCCCGTAGCGACCGAACTGGTCGGTCTCCACGGCGGCGATCTTGTCGGCCACGTCCATGCCCTCGACCACGCGCCCGAAGGCGCTGTAGTGGCCATCGAGGTCGGGCCGGTCGGCGACCAGGATGAAGAACTGGCTGCCGCCCGTACCGGGCCGGCCGAGGTTCGCCATCGAGACGACGCCGCGCGCGTGCTTCAGATCGCTCGGCTCGTCGGGGATGGTGTAGTCCGGGCCGCCCAGCCCGTCGTCGCGTGGATCGCGGTTCTTTGAGTTGGGGTCTCCTCCCTGGATCATGAAGCCGGGGATGATGCGGTGGAAGGTGGTGCCGTCGTAGAAGCCGTTCTCGGCGAGGCCCGCAAAGTTGGCGGCGGTCTTCGGGGCCTTCTCGGGGAGCAGCTCGATGCGGATGCTTCCGTAGCCCTCCACCTCGAGCGTGACCACGGGATGCGGCAGGCCGAGCTTCGCGGCGAGCGCCTCGGCTGCGCGCAGCGCCTCGGCGTCGTCGTGCGAAGGCGCGGCTTCGGGCTCGGCCTGCGGCTCGTCCGGCGCCGGCAATGCCGAGGCCGGCGCAGGAGCCGCGGGCGGCGCTGAGGGCGCGGCCGACGGTTTCGGTGCGGCCTCGTCGCGATCGCCGCAACCGAGCGCTGCCGCGGCGATCGACAGCGCCAGCAGGATTTTCCGCGCTCGGCCCATCTTCCCCCCCCGCCGCCTTCCAATACGAAGCCGGGCGCTCCGTGTCAACCAGGCTCGTCCAAAGCCCGAACGGCCTGTGATAGGGTGCGCGCATGCTGCGTCGTGCGCTGCTCGCCCTCCTGCTCGGTTTCGCGCTCGTCTGTGCGTCTGCGCCCCCGGGCGCTCGCGCCGCAGCCCCTGCGCCCGCAACCGGCAGCTCCGGCATGGTGGTCTCGGCCCAGGCCGATGCGACACGCGCCGGTGTCGCGATGCTCGAGGCGGGCGGCAACGCCGTCGATGCGGCGGTGGCCGTCTCATTCGCGCTCGGCGTGACGGAGCCCTACCACTCGGGCCTCGGCGGCGGGGGCCTGTTCCTGATCCGCCTCGAGGACGGCCGAATCCTTGCCCTCGACGCGCGCGAGACCGCGCCCGCGGCGGCCACGCGCGAGATGTTCGTGGCGCCGGGCGTTGCGAAGGATGCCTCGCGCGAGGGTCCACTCGCGGTGGCGGTGCCCGGCCAAATGGCGGGCCTCGCGCAGGCCCTCGCCTGCTGCGGCACGAAGAGCCTCGCCGAGGTGCTGGCGCCGGCGATCCGGCTCGCCGAAGAAGGATTCGCCATCGGCTGGCGCCATGCCGAGATCCTGAAGCTGCTGCGGGAGCAGGACTTCGCCGCGCGGCATCCCGAGACAGCGCGCATCCAGCTCCCGCCGGAAGACGAGCCCGTGGCCATCGGCTGGCGGCTGCGCCAGCCGGAGTTGGCAGGCACGCTGCGATTGCTGGCTGCACAGGGTCCGCACGCCTTCTACGAGGGAGAGATTGCAGCCTCCATCGCCGCCGAGATGCAGCGGCGCGGCGGGCTCGTGACGCGCGAAGACCTCGCGGCCTATCGCACGAAGCTGCGCGAGCCGCTGCGCGGCAGCTATCGAGGGCTCGAGGTGATCTCGTTTCCGCCGCCGTCCTCCGGCGGCGTCGCTCTTCTCGAAGCGCTCAACATCCTCGAAGGCTTCGACCTCGCCGAGCGCGGCGCCGGCTCCTCGGCGAGCCTGCACCTGCTCGCCGAGGCGATGAAGCTCGCCTTCGCAGACCGCGCGGCGTACCTCGGCGACCCCGACTTCGTGCGCGTGCCCGTGGCCGAGCTCACGTCGAAGGCCTACGCCGCACGGCTGCGCACGCGCATCAACCCGCCCTGGTGGCAGAGGCCGCCGTGGACGTGGGGCGAGAGCGAGCGTGCGATCCACGTCGCGGGTCCGGGTCTTGGCGAGGCGGCGCCTCCGCTGCTGCCCGTGCTCCCCGCTGTGCCGGCGCGCGAGTCGAGCGGCAGCACGACGCACCTCTCCGTCACCGACGCCGCCGGGAACGCAGTGGCCCTCACGCAGACCGTCAATCTGCTCTTCGGCTCGGGCATCACCGTGGCTGGCACCGGCATCGTGCTCAACGACGAGATGGACGACTTCGCCGCGGCGCCGAACCTGCCGAACGCCTTCGGCCTCGTCGATACCACGGGCGCCAACGCGGTGGCGCCGGGCAAGCGCCCGCTCTCGAGCATGACGCCCACGATCGTGCTGAAGGACGGCCGTCCGTATCTCGTGACGGGCAGCCCGGGCGGGCCGCGCATCATCTCGACCGTGCTGCTCACGCTGGTCAACGTCGTCGACTACGGCATGGACGTCTCGCAGGCCGTGGCCTTTCCGCGCATCCACGCACAATGG
Organism: uncultured Myxococcaceae bacterium; assembly: GCA_964353695.1. Taxonomy (GTDB): domain Bacteria; phylum Myxococcota_A; class UBA9160; order UBA9160; family UBA9160; genus MYXO. Next base: position 7,208 of record CAYGXT010000003.1, on the reverse strand, counting down.
GTGCCCGAGCCGCTGGTGCTCGAGCCTGCCATTCCCGAGGACGTACGCGAGGGCCTTCGCCGCCGCGGTCACACGCTCGAGATCTCACCCCGCAACTGGTCGAGCTCGCAATCGATCGTGGTCGACCCGAAGACGGGCCTTCACAGCGGCGGCTCGGATCCGCGGAGCAACGGCCTGGCGCTGGGGGTCTCCCTCGAGCGGTAGCAGGCGCCGGCTCGCCGAGGGCTCGCGCGGGAGGACGAACGATGAGTCGCGTGATCCGAAACCGTGTCACTGAGATGCTCGGTGTCGAGCTGCCGATCGTGCAGGCGCCCATGGGCTGGATCGCGCGCTCGCAGCTGGCCTCGGCGGTCTCGAACGCCGGCGGGATGGGCATCATCGAGACATCGTCGGGAGAGCTCGACGCGATCCGCGCGGAGATCCGCCGGATGCGCGAGCTCACGGACAAGCCCTTCGGCGTGAACATCGCGCAGGCCTTCGTACGCGATCCGGACATCGTGCGCTTCGTGATCGACGAGGGCGTGCGCTTCGTGACGACGTCGGCCGGCGACCCCACGAAGCATACGGCTTCGCTCAAGGCCGCCGGCCTCACGGTCTTCCACGTGGTGCCCACCCTGCGCGGCGCGATGAAGGCCGTCGAAGCCGGCGTCGACGGCCTCGTGGTAGAGGGCGGCGAGGGAGGGGGCTTCAAGAACCCGCGCGACGTCTCCTCGATGGTGCTGCTCCCTCTCGTGCGCGCGAAGGTGAAGGTGCCGATCATCGCCGCCGGCGGCATGCTCGACGGCGCGACGATGGCCGCGGCGTTCGCCCTCGGCGCGGAGGGCATCCAGCTCGGCACGCGCATGGTCTCGGCGGCGGAATCCCCGGTGCACGAGAACTGGAAGCGAGCGATCGTCGCCGCCGCCGAAACCGACACGATCTTCCTGAACCGTCGCTTCGGGCCCGCCCTGCGCGCGCTGCGTACCGAACGCAGCGCCTCGCTCGAGGACGCCGACCAAAACGTCATGGGCGAGTTTGGCCGGGTGAAGGACCTCTACTTCGGCGGCGACATGAATGCGAGTCTCGCCCTCTGTGGCCAGGTCGCCGGCCGGATCGAGTCGGTGCGGCCGGTCGGCGAGATCCTGAGCGAGATCCGCGAGCAGTTCTTCGAGACGATCGACCGTCTGGCCGGGGCCTACGTTCGCGGATAGTGGGGCGCCGATGGCGCCGAGCGGGCGGGAATCACTCGGGTGCTGCCGTCGAGAGCGCCGCCGGCAGCAGCACCTCGGCGCGCAGGCCGCCGAGCGGCGAGGCTGCGAGGCGCATGCTTCCGCCGTGAGCGGTCGCAATGTCGGAGACGATCGAGAGGCCGAGGCCCGCGCCGGACGTGCGCTCGTCGAGCCGAATGCCACGCTTCGTCACGCGGGTGGCAGCTTCTGCACCGAGGCCCGGGCCGTCGTCGTCGACGCGCAGCACGAGCGAGCCCTCCTCGGTCGCCTCGGCCGTGATGCGTACGCAGTGCTGGGCCCATTTGCAGGCGTTCTCGGCGAGGTTGCCCACGATCTCGATCAGGTCTTCGCGGTCGCCCCGAAAGGCGAGACCTTCGGGAATCTCGACCTCGATCGTGCGCTCGGGAAAGAGACGCCGCAGCGTGTCGGCGATGGCGCCGGCCGCCTCCGCCAGATGCGTGCGCGCGCCGCGCACGGCGAGCGGGCCCGCGATGGCGGCGCGGGCCATGCGCTGCTCGATCTCGGCGCGCACGACCGAGAGCCGCCGCCGGAGGGCGTCGCCGGCCTCGCCGGGAATGGCGTCGGCCTCGAGGGCCAGCAGCGATAGCGGCGTGCGCAGTGCGTGGGCGAGGTTGCCGGCCTGCGCGCGCGCGCGGCGTAGCCGCTCGCTCTCGTCGTCGAGGAGGGCGTTCAGGGAGCCGACGAGCGGCGCGAGCTCGCGCGGGCCGTCCTCGGGCAGCCGCTCGCTCGCCCCCGAGCGTACAGCCTCGAGGGCGCGCGCGAGCCGCGAGAGCGGACGCAGCCCGAAACGCACCTGCGCCACCAGCGCGGCGCCCAGACCCGCCGCGAGCAGACCGAGGGATGTAGCCAGCAGCGCGTCGAGGCGCGCCACGGCACGCCTGCCCTCCTCGTCGTCCGCAGCGATCGCCACGCGCAGCGGCAGCTCGCGGTCCGGGAGCGTCACGCGCTCGGTCGCCACGCGCAGGCGTTGGCGCCGGGGGCCTTCCACCGAGGCGTGAGCCGTTCCTGCGGAGACGAACTTGACACTATTCGGTGTTGATTCATCCGGCAGCGAGAGCCGCGCGTCCCAGAGTGAGCGGGACGCAGCCACGACGCGGCCTTCCTCTTCGATCTGCCAGTAGAGGCCGGAGAAGACCTGCTCGAAGCGGGGGTCGCCGAGGCCGCGCGCGAGGCCGATCCCGCCGCCCGGCTCCACGCGGATCGAGGCCACCAGGGCTCGCAGCCACGCCTCGAGGCGCGCGTCGTCGGCGGCGCCGAGGGCGCTGCGAAAGGCGAGGGAGAGCGCAACGCCTCCCACGAGCACGGTGAGCACGATCCAGGCGAGGGACGCCGCCACGAGACGCCGCGCGAGAGAGCCGCGCCCGAGCACGCGCTAGCCGCCGATCGCGACGAGGCGGTAGCCCCGTCCGCGCAGCGTCTCGATGCGCTCGCTACCGATCTTGCGGCGCAGGCGCGCGACCACCACGTCGATCACGTTCGAGTCCGGATCGAGATCCCGCTCCCAGACGTGGTCGCGCAGCTCGCTGCGCGAGACGATGCGGCCGGCGTGGTGGGCCAGATATCCGAGCAGGCGCCACTCCTGGGCGGTAAGTGCGACCGGCTCCGAGTCGAGAGTGGCCCTGCCCGCATGGGTGTCGAGGCGCAGCGCGCCGCAGACGAGCTCGGGAGAGGCGTGGCCGCGGCTGCGGCGCACGAGGGCGTGTACGCGCAGCACCACCTCGCCCAGCTCGAAGGGTTTCGTCAGGTAATCGTCGGCGCCGGCGCCGAAGCCCGCCTGCTTCTCGCTCCAGCGACTTCGCGCGGTGAGGATCAGCACCGGCACGTCGAGGCCGCGCTCGCGCCAGCCACGAAGCAGCGAGACTCCGTCGCGCTGCGGCAGGCCGAGGTCGAGCACCACGGCGTCGTAGGGCTCGGTGCGGACGAGCTGATCGGCGCGCTCTCCGTCGCCCGCCGTGTCGACGGCGAAGCTGGCCGCCGCGAGCGCGCCCGCAACGCGCGCCGCAAGCTCGGGCTCGTCCTCGACGACGAGCACCCTCATCGCCGCCGTGCGTCCCCGACGCCATGATCCTCGCGTTCGCGCAGCGCGCCCGTGCGGGCGTCGAATTCGAACTTCACGATCTGGCCCTGCGGCATCCGCCACTCGATCTCGTACACGGGAGTGCCCCGCTCTTCCTCCAGATCGGCCTCCACGAAGCGCCCCTCGTAGCGCTCTTCGATCCAGGCGAGAATCGACTCGAGCGTTACGAGCTGGCCTTCTTGCACTCCGCTGCGGGCCTTCGCCGCATCGTCGTCGCCGCGGGCTGCGGCCAGCGGCAGGGCGGCCACGAGGAGCAGCCCGAGGGCAAGGCGGCAAAGGCTTCCCATGTGCGAAGGCTAGGGCCCGCCGCCTTTCCGTTCCATGAACGGCGCCGGCCGTCGTGGCGCTACCCGCGGCTCATTTCGGGATCCGGACCCCATCCTCGTCGAAGACGCCCTGCTCGGCCTCGGAATGACAGGCGGAGCAGTTGGCGAGGCTGCCGATCGCCGGCTGGCTAAAGACCGAAGGCCGCAGCTCATGATGCTCGTGCCGGATGTAGGGCACCTCGCTGATGCGCAGCGGCGCCTGCCCGCCGAGAGAGCGGAGTACTTTTTGCGACTTCGGATGCGTGCCGGCCTCGGCGGCGTTCGCCTCGAGCCAGGTCGTGAGGGGGGCGGCCGCTGCGGGATCGAGCTCCGCATTCTGCTGGAAGTGCCGGTCGAGACCCGCCATCAGCGCGCGCCACGAGGCCGCCGGCAGCAGACCCGGCGGATAGGCGATGTGGCAGGAGCCGCACTCCGCGCGGTAGGCCGCTTCACCCTCGCCAGCCGTGAGGCCCTCGCCGGCCGGCGCCGCGCTCCGGAAAGTCTGCACCGGAGGAGCCGCACCGGAGCCGCCTCCCGGGCTGGAGTCGTACTCCGACTCGCGTTCGTGCTCGCTCCGCGATTCGGACTCCTCGTCGCGATCCGCACGCACGACAGCGGCGGGTAGAAGGGCGGCGAGGAGCGCTCCCATTACTGTGGCGATGGCGGCGGTCTTGCGCAGGGGCTTCATTGCGCACCTCCTGCCGACAGCAGGTACGCCACGAAGTCGGCCTTCTCGGCGGGTGCGCACGGCCGACCCATCACTTGTTTGCAATTGCGACCGAACCACTTCTCGATATTCGCGGGATCGGTGAAGCGCTTCGCATTCGCCGACGGTGCGAGGGGCTCGACGATCTTGCCGGCCGGGCTGCGCCCGCTCTGGCGGGGATCGTTCGTGTGGCAGGTCGCACAAGAGACCGGCTTGCCGTCCTGCACGTGCTCCGTGCGGTAAAGCGTTTCCCCGCGTGCGGCACTTGGAGCGAAGGTCGGATCGCTCGCTCGCGCCTCGCTCGCATAGCCGTCCAGCACAGCGGCCGGATCCGCCGCCTTCGCGTCTTCTGGCTGCAGCGTCGCCGCCGCCAGCGCGGCTGTGAGAACGACCAGCAGCGTGGCGGCAGGGCGCGCGCTGCGGGCCCAGGTCTCTGCTCTCGGCGCCGGCTCGGCCGCCGCGCTCTGCTTGTAGCCAGTCACCATGGCCAGGGGAAGGTTCTGCTTCTCCACGACCGAGGAGACCAGCACCCCCGCGACGTGCGCGGCGATCATGAAGGGCAGCGCCTCGGCCAATCCCTCGTGCAGCTTCTTGAGCCCCGCGCCGAGATCGCCGGAGATCCAGGGGGCAAGCACGCCGCCCCACTCCGGCCCGGTGTAGACAATGACACCAGTGAGTGTCGTCGCGAGCAGTACTCCGAGCATCGCCACGACCATCACCGCACCGAGTGGGTTGTGGCCGAGGTGCGCCGGCGGCTGCCCCCTCCAATAGCTCTGCGCATAGCGAAGGAGCCCCGTCGGCGAGGGCACGAAGTCGGAGAAGCGGGCGTGCCGGCTGCCGAAAACGCCCCAGGCGAGACGCGCTACCACCAGCACGAGCAGCGTGAGCCCGAGCCGCGCGTGCCAGAAGATCCGCTTCTCGTCGCCACTCGCGAGGAAGAGGGCGACGATCAAGAGCGGCAGGGCCCCGTGGAAGAGCCGCACCGGCAGGTCCCATACCTTCACTCGTTTCATGGCGTTGCCTCCGCGCCCGGTTCTGCCGAGCGTGGAAGCAGCCTAGAAAGCCGTGGATGACTCGAAGATGAACGGCCAGGGCAGGGCGTGCAGCGGCCCGGCTGCTAGGCCGGCCTGTTCGTGCCCCGGCTCGCCGGGAGGCAACTGATCTCGGAGAGGAGCTGGACCAGGCGGATCACGTGCGTCGAGAAGATCGGCTTTCCGCTGGTGAGGATTGCGACCGAGATCTGCCGTTCCGGGTCGGCCCAGCCGAAGATGTTCGTGAAGCCGATGTGCCCGAACGCACGAGACGTATTCGGGCCGAAGAGCCCGATGGGCCTGTCGCCGAGCATGAGTCCGCTCCCGTAGCGGATCGGCATCAGCAGCGTGAGGTCGATCTCGCGGTAGCTCTGCTCGTTGGTCGCGTGGCGCACCGTGCCTGGGTTGAAGACCCGTACGCCATCGAGCTCGCCCCCCCGGAGCAGGCATTCGTAGAATGCGCACAGCTCCCAGGCATTCGAGACCACGTTGGCCGAGGGCACGATCCCGGTCATGAAGCGGGGGTCGCTCGCGATGGCCAACAGCTCGCTCATGCTCGCGCCGAGCGCGCGTCGGAGCAGGGTCGAGAGCGGCGGCAGCACCGGCGGGCCGGTCAGCGCGTCGCGCGCTACCAGCGGAATCTCTTGCTTGCGCACGCCATAGCGCATCCAGCGCAGGCCCAGTGGCTTGCAGATCTCGCGCTCGAGCACGGTGCGGATATCGTCGCCGGTCGCGCGGCGCACCACCTCGGCCAGTACGAAGCCGCCGCTCACCGCGTGATATTGAACCAGCGCCCCCGGCCGCGACGAGCGTGGCGCCCGGGCGAGGATCTCGATCACCTTCTCCGGATGGCCGAGCAGCTCGAGGTCCATCGCCTCGGGCGGAAGATTCGGGATGCCCGCGCGGTGCATGAGCACGTGGTGGATCGTGATCCAGCGCTTGCCTTCGCGGTCGAACTCGGGCACGTAGTCGCAGACCCGGTCCTCGAGGTGAAAAACGCGCAGCTCGTCGAGCTTGTGGACCACCATCGCCGTCACGGCCTTCGCCGCCGAGTACAGCGTGAAGGGAGTCTCGAGGCTGAGCACCTGCTTCGGCGCATCGGGCGGATCCAGAGGCGCGTTGCCGAAGCTGTGGCCGATCGCGCGGTGCAGGATCGGAACGCCATGCCGCCGGATGCAGACCTGGATCGCGGGGTGTGCTCCCGTGCGGTAGAGCGCCTCGACGGCGCCCCAGATGCGCTCGACAGTGGCGCGGGGCGTGTGGGCTTCTTTGGGAGCCTCCTCGCGGCCAATGGTCGTGACCTCGCCCAGGTCGGCAGGCACCCGGCAACGGGCCAGGAAGGGGATCGGGGCGCGACTCAGGAGCTGAAGAAGGTCCATGTACCTTGGATCGGCCCGACACCCCGGGCGGCTTGAAGGCCTAGGGTCTGACCACCGCGACGGTCGGCGCCGCGAGGTCGATCACCCGCCGCGCCACCCGCAGCACATCCTCCTTGCTCACGGACAGGATCCTCTCCACATAGAAGCGGTCGGCGTCGGCGCCGAGGCCGTAGAGAGCGTCCAGGGAGAGATGTGCGGCGCGGACCGAGCTGCGCTGCAGGTCGATCCCGAAGTTGCCGGCGAGGTAGCGCTTGGCGCGCAGCAGCTCTTCGTCGGCGGGCGGCGTCTCGAGCAGGCGCTCGAGCTCGGTCTGCATCGAGCACTCGGCCTCGGCGAGCTTCTCGGGCGCGGTGCCGATGTAGACGGCAAAGAATCCTGGCGCGAAGGCCTCGACGTTGGCGGCACTGACTGCATAGGCGAGGCCCTTGCGATCGCGCAGCTCGAGGAATCCGTGGCGACGGCACGGGCGGACTGCGCACGG
>CAYGXT010000002.1:9884-26787 GCA_964353695.1 uncultured Myxococcaceae bacterium | reverse complement strand
TCGCGCGCGGTGCCACCCTGGATCGCGCGCCTCCAGCATCTCCCGATTATTTATGCTCACCCGATCCGGATCGTGGCGGCCGCCCTGGGTCTCGCCTCTCTGGCCCTCCTTCCGAAGATTCACTTCGATCACAACTCGCTCAACCTGCGCGACCCAAGTACGGAGTCGGTGCAGGCCTTCGAGGATCTCGTCTCGCGCAGCGGGACGACGCCCTGGACGGTCGACGTGATCACGCCGAACCTCGACCGGGCCGAGACCCTCGCTCGGGAGCTCGCCGCGCTTCCGGGCGTCGAGAAAACGCGCACGCTCTCGGATTTCGTGCCGGCCGATCAGGAGACCAAGCGTGCGATCCTTGGAGATCTCGCGCTGTTGCTGCCGCCCACCCGCAACGACGGGGCCGCACCCAGCCTGCCCGAGCAGCGCGCCGCCCTCGGGAAGCTCGCGGCAGAGCTTGGCGCTACGGCTGGCGCGGACGCCGACGCTACGCTGGCGGCGAGCGCACGCCGTCTCGAGGCTGCGATCACGAGCTTCCTTGCGGGCGCGGCGGCGCGCGATGCGGGGCCGGCCCTCGGCCGCCTCCAGTCGAACGTCGTAGGCTCGCTCCCGGATCAGCTCCGCGAGCTCGAACGCGCGCTCGCGCCCGACATCGTCACGGCCGAAGACCTGCCGCCCGAGATCCGCGGACAGATGCTCGCAGCCGATGGACGGGCGCGCGTGCAGGTGATCTCCGCGCTGGATCTCGGCAACAGCCGTGTTCTCGAGCAGTTCGTGGACTCCGTGCGCGAGGTCGTACCTGAGGCCACCGGGCCGGCCGTGACACTGCTCGAGTGGGGGCGCGTGACTTCGGGGGCCATGGAGCACGCCCTCTTCGGCGGAGCGATCGCCATCACGGTCTTCCTGTTTTGGCTCTGGCGCAACGTCTGGGATACTGTGCTGGCGCTTTTCCCGCTGCTGCTGGCCGGCGCCGTTTCCTGCGCCGCCATGGTGCTTCTCGGTTTCAGCTTCAATTTCGCGAACGTGATCGTTCTGCCGATGCTCCTCGGCATGGGCATCGATAACGGCGTACACCTGCTACACCGGCACCGCACGAACCCGGAGGAGGAGGACGTGCTCGGCACCAGCACCGCCCGGGCCGTCTTCTTCGCTGCGCTCACGACCGTGCTCTGCTTCGGAATTCTCGCATTCGCTCCGCACCGCGGTATGGCCGCGGTCGGGCAGCTCCTGACCATCGGCGTGGCCGCCACGTTCGTGAGCTACGTCGTCGTGTTGCCGGCAGTCCTCGCATGGGACGACCGTCGCGCCGGCCGCCGCATGCGGCGAGCCGCCGAGTAGAAGGAGGCATCCTTGGACATGCTACGCGAGCTGCTGGACGTGGTGCTGCACCTCGACCGTTACCTCAACGAATGGGCCGGCTGGATGGGGCCCTGGCTCTACGTCGCGCTTTTTCTCATCGTCTTCTGCGAAACGGGCCTCATTGTGACGCCTTTTTTGCCTGGAGATTCACTGCTCTTCGCCGTCGGTGCGCTCTGCTCGGTGGAGAATGCCACCGTCAGCCTTCCGCTCGCGATGATCGTGCTCATCGTGGCTGCGATCGTCGGCGACGCCGCGAACTACTCGATCGGGCGCTATCTCGGCCCGGCGGTCTTCAGCAGCGAGAACTCCCGCCTGCTGAACCCAAGGCATATCCAGCGGACCCACGAGTTCTACGAGAAGTACGGCGGCAAGACGATCTTTCTCGCGCGCTTCGTGCCGATCGTACGAACTTTCGCGCCCTTCGTGGCCGGCATTGGCCAGATGAGCTACCGACACTTCGCGATCTGGAACGTGACGGGCGCCATCGCGTGGGTCGTTTCGCTCACTCTGGCGGGATATTTTTTTGGCCAGATTCCCATCGTCAAGAACAACTTCGAAAGCGTCGTTCTCGGCATCATCGTAATCTCCATGCTGCCGATGCTGTTCGAGTACGTGCGCGCGCGGCGACGCTCCGCGAGCATCTGATCAGCCGAGGGGGGCCGGCATGAGCGACGATTCCGGGATCTTCGTGGCGCAGGGTGAGCATCCGCTGCACCTGCTGCTCCGCCTTGCGAATCGCCACGGTCTGGTGGCGGGCGCTACCGGCACGGGCAAGACCGTGACGCTGCAGGTCATGGCCGAAGGATTCTCCAGGCTGGGAGTTCCCGTCTTTCTAGCGGACGTGAAAGGGGACCTCGCTGGCCTCTCTCAACCGGGCGAGCCGAAGCCAAGGCTGATGGAACGGGCGAAAGAGATCGGATTCGAGCTTTCCTTTGCAGCATTCCCGGTCGTCTTCTGGGACCTCTTCGGAGAGCAGGGCCATCCCATACGCACAACGGTGTCGGATGTTGGGCCTCTCCTGCTGTCGCGACTGCTCGACCTGAACGAGGTGCAGTCGGGCGTTCTCAATCTGGCCTTTAGACTCGCCGACGACGAAGGGCTGCTTTTGCTCGACCTGAAGGACTTGCGGGCCCTTCTCGTGCACGTGGCCGAAGACGCGAAGAAGCTCACGCTCCGTTACGGTGCCGTGAGCGCGACCTCAGTGGGCGCCATCCAGCGCGCGCTGCTCGTTCTCGAGCAGCAGGGCGCGGAGCGTTTCTTCGGTGAGCCTGCCCTCGATCTCGGCGACCTGCTCCAGCTCGACGACGAGGGGCACGGTGTGGTGAGCGTGCTGGCGGCGGAGCGGCTGATGCAGAGCCCGCGCCTGTACGCGACCTTCTTGCTCTGGCTGCTCTCCGAGCTCTTCGAACAGCTTCCGGAGATCGGCGACCCGGAGAAACCGCGCCTCGTCTTCTTCTTCGACGAGGCACACCTGCTCTTCGACGACGCGCCGAAGGCTCTCGTCGACAAGGTGGAGCAGGTCGTGCGGCTGATCCGCTCGAAGGGCGTCGGTATCTACTTCGTGACGCAGAATCCGCTCGACGTCCCGGACGAGGTGCTGGGACAGCTCGGAAACCGCGTGCAGCACGCCCTGCGCGCCTTTACCCCTCGCGATCAGAAAGCCGTGAAGGTGGCGGCTGAGACCTTTCGCCCGAATCCGAAGCTCGACACTGCGGCGGTCATCACCGAGCTCGGCGTGGGCGAGGCGCTGGTCTCCTTTCTCGAGGCAAGCGGCTCCCCCGCCGTGGTGGAGCGCGCGAAGGTGCGGCCCCCGCAGTCGCGTCTCGGGCCTGTGACGCGCGAGGAGCGCGCCACTACGATCGCAAAGAGCCCGATCGGGCCGGCCTACGACCAACCCGTGGATCGCGAGAGCGCCTTCGAGAGGCTGACGGCACGTGCGGAGACAGCCGCGGCGGCGGCTACGCCGGCACCGCGCCCGACGATCTCGCCCGGCCGCGCTCGCGAATCTGCCGGAGAGGCGATGGTAAAGAGCGTGTTCCGGAGCGTCGGCACCCAGCTCGGCCGCCAGATCGTGCGCGGCCTCCTCGGCTCGATTCTCCGGCGCTGACGAGAAGAAGGAGCGATGGCAAACGTCTTCGTCACCGGAGGCTCGGGCTTCGTTGGCCGCAACCTGATCGCGATGCTGCGCGAGGCGGACAACGAGATCATGGCTCTCGTGCGCTCCGAGGCGGCCGCGAACGCCGTTCGAGAGGCCGGCGCAACGCCGGTGCACGGAGACCTCGACGACGCCCGCGCCCTGCACGAGGGCATGCGCGGTGCATCGCTTGCCGTCCACTGCGCCGCGAAGGTCGACGACTGGGGCCTTCTCGAAGAATTTTGTCGCGTGAACGTCGAGGGGACGCAGCACGTGCTCGATGCCGCGAAGGCCGCCGGAGTGGCGCGCCTCGTCCACGTGAGCACGGAGGCCGTGCTCGTAGGAGGCGGGCCCATCGTGCGTGCCGACGAAACGCGCCCGCTGCCCGCAAACGCGTTCGGCGGCTACCCGATCTCGAAGGGGCTCGCCGAGGAGTGCGTCCTCGCCGCGAACAGTCCCTCTTTCGCCACCGTGATCGTCCGCCCGCGCTTCATCTGGGGGCGGGGCGATACCGTGCTGCTGCCTAGGCTCGCCGATGCAACGAAGAAGGGGCAGCTGGTCTGGTTCTCCGGTGGCCGCTATCTCACGTCCACCTGCCATGTGCGCAACGTATGTGAAGGGATTCTCTGTGCAGCCGCGGCGGGACGACCCGGCGAGATCTACTTCCTCACGGACGCCGAACCCGTCGAGTTTCGTGCGTTCGTGACGGATCTGCTGCGGACCCAGGGCATCGAGCCGCCGGAGCGGAGCCTTCCCTTCGGCGTGGCGTATGCGGCCGCCGGAGCCCTCGAAGCGGCATGGCGCTGGCTTCCGCTGCGCGGCCACCCACCGATCACGCGCGCAGCGCTCCGGCTGATCGGCGAAGAGGTGACCGTCGTCGACGCGAAGGCGCGCCGTGAGATCGGCTACGTCTCCCACGTCTCGCGGGCCCAGGGGCTGCGCGAGCTCTCCGAGGCAAACGCAGTCGCGCGCTCAGGATGATTCGCGGTCGATCCACTTGTCGATCGCCGGCGCGCGGTAGACCGCCAGCCGGTCGAGCAGGCTACCGGAGTCGCCGTCGACGATGAGGAGAGCGCGGTGCGCGCTCTTGAGAAGGCTTTCGCGCACGGCATGGTCGAGGAATGCCAGCAAGGCATCGAAGTAGCCGGACACATTCAAGATGCCGCAGGGTTTGGCGTGAAGACCGAGCTGCGACCACGTGAGCACCTCGAAGAGCTCCTCGAGGGTTCCGAGGCCACCCGGGAGGGCAACGAAGGCATCCGCGAGGTCCGACATCACCGCCTTGCGCTCGTGCATCGAGGCGACGACCCGTAGCTCGGTGAGCCCGTGGTGGGCCACCTCCTTGGCGAGCAAGACCTCGGGGATGACGCCGATGACCCGTCCCCCGCTCCCCAGCACGCTCTCCGCGAGAACGCCCATGAGACCCACGTGCGCCCCGCCGTAGACGAGTTCGCAGTCCCGTGCGACCAGATCGTGAGCGAGCTGCCGGGCCGCGGCTGCGTATTGCTCCCGTGCCCCGTGGTTGGATCCCGTAAACACACAGACGCGTCGCATGTCACTCCTCCGCGGCGTCGCTCGCTGGAAGCCGGCGGTTGGCGACCTCTCACTAGCCGGGAAAAGGGGTCGCAGAGGTCACAACACCTCGGGAATCTGGCGGACTATCCGCGCGCCGCGCTCACCTCGACCCGGCAGTCGTTGTAGCAAGCACCACCGGAGAGGGGCGATACGAAGTCGGGCACGAGCGCCGTGCCTACCCGGCCGTTGCGCGTGTGGCGATTCCACAGCCCCTTGGGCAGATAGGCAACGCCAGGGCGCACTGCCGTACTCACGCGCAGCGGCACGCGCACCTCGCCAAGACCGTTGTGGACGACGACCTCGGCGCCATCCTCGAGCTGCCGAGCCGCAGCGTCCTCGGGATGCAGCTCCACGAAGACGCGGCCGAACCCGTACTCGCCAAGCGCCGAGCACACCGACTTCTCCGACGCCGGCGAAATCAGCACGAGCGGATGTGCCGCGTCGTCGTCCGCCGGCAGTAGTCGATACGGGTCACTTCCCAGGGCCTCGGGCCAGAGCTGGACCCGGCGATCGGGCGTGCGCGGAAACACCGTACTGAACTGCACGGGACTCTCAGCCGGAAAATGGAAGCGCAGGATCTTGTCGCGACGCAGGCGCGCGACGCGCTCCGCACCACGGCCGGCCCGTGCGGGGCCATCTCCGAGCGGGCCGTCCATGGCGTCGAGGATCTCGGCCAGCAGGCCGTCGCCCTCGGGAAGATCGAGCGGCACGTCCAGTCGTCGCGCCAGCTCCCGGAACACGGCCTCGTTGGGTCGGGCTTCGCCGGCGGCCGGTAGCAGCGGCTCGCCCAGCATCACGGCATACGTGCCATACGAAAGCGAGACATCGGTATGCTCGAGAAACGTCGTCGCCGGCAGCACGATGTCGGCGAAGAGCGCCGTGTCGGTCAGCACCTGATCGAGAACGACGGTGAACAGACTCTCGCGTGAAAGGCCGGCGAGGACGCGGTTCTGGTCCGGCAAGGTCACGGCCGGGTTCGCGTCGTAGACGAAGAGCGCCCGGATCTTGCTTTCGTCCTCGAGCAAGGCCCGACCGAGCCGGCTCATGTTGATCGTGCGCGTGGCAGGCGCGGGCCCGGTCAGCCTGTCGCGGTCGACGGCATAGGCTGCCGAGGAGGACAGGGCATAGCCACCGCCCTGCACGCCAAACTTTCCGGCCACCGCCGGCAGCGCCAGGATCGCCGCAATCGCTGCCTCGCCATTGCGATTGCGCTCGACACCCCAGCCGCAGCGGACGAGCGCCGGCTCTGCCGCCGCGTAGGCTTCGGCGACAGTCGCGATGAGCGTCGCCTCGACACCGGAGAGCGTCGCCGCGTGCTCGAGGCTCATGCCACGAGCCCGCTCGAGTAGCCGCTCATGGCCCACTGCGTTCGCCGCAAGAAAGCCGTGGTCGATCTTCTTTAGCCGATCCAGATGGCCGATCATCGCCAGGGCGATGGCGCCGTCCATGCCGGGGCGCACCGGCAGGTGCCAGTCCACCAAACCGTCGCCCAACGTGCGTCGGGGGTCGACGAGTGCGATGCGGGCGCCGGCCGCCCGCGCACGCTTCAGGTACGGCATCAGGTGGATGTTGCTGTGCTTGGGGTTGGCGCCCCAGATCAAGATGAAACGCGCCTTCTCGAAGTCGGGGAAGTCGACACTCGGCATCTTGCCGTAGACCGCCTGGGCCACCAGGCCCGTCTGCATGGCGCAGACAGTGCGGGCCAGTTGAGACGCGCCGAGCCGCCGGAAGAAGCGCTCGTCCACGACGCCCTGAGTGAGCAGACCGTTGGAGCCGCCGTAGGCCAACGGCAGGATCGCGTCAGCGCCATGCGTCGTGCGAATCTGTCCGAAGCGCGAGGCGATCGTGCCCAGGGCCTCGTCCCACGATACGCGCTCGAAGCGGCCCTCGCCTTTGGCTCCGACACGGCGCATCGGGTGCAACAGTCGATCGGGGCCGGAGACGCGGCGACCGAAGTGGCGGACCTTCGCGCAGATGAAGCCGGCAGTGACGGGGTTGACGTGACTGCCGTCGATCGAGACGAGCCGGCCGTCCTCGACCTCCACCGACAGGCTGCACCGGTCCGGGCAGTCGAGCGGGCAGACAGTGTGCGCAGCAGTGGCCACTCGAGGACTATACCATTCGAGGTCGGCTACGACCGGCTTCGCTCGGCCCAGAGCTGCTCGGCGCGGGTGCCCACCGCAGCACTCATCGAATGGAACCCACGCTCGAGGCGGGCCCCAAGCAGGCTACGCACCAGCGGCGAGAGCCAGCCCGAGAGCTCGAAGTGGGATCGGTAGCGCGTGCGCACGGGCCCGACGGCGTGCACTTCGTGGTAGCGCCGACTGGCAAGCGTTCCCAGAGAGCTTCCAGCCAGCCCATAACAGAGGATCTGGCCCGGAAGATGCTCGAGGATCGTCTCGCGCTGGGGTTGGGCGAACGGCGAGAAGATCGCGACGCGCATCGCGATGCTGTCGCCCACCTTCAGTGTCGAGCTGCATGCGACGACGAAGGGATTCCATTCCCCGTAACGGGGCAGATCGGTGATCGTCTCCCATACCACGCCCACCGGCGCATCGATTTCGAACGTCTCATCGATCACAAACGCCATGCGACCTCGGCCGTGGAGCGGACGACCAATCGTCGGCCGGCCGCGGTACGCACCGCCTCAGCATCCCGCGTCGGAGCTGCGCGTTGGAGCTCACGCGGAGCGAGGCGATAGTGTTGTGCAACGACACGGCCCACGCCAGAGGGCCTGCCGCACGACCCCGCTCGGCACGTTCGAGTCTTCTGCGAGGATGCGGCGCTTGTCATCGCCGGGAGAAACCTGAACACGAGGACGCGGGCAGGCGTATGCTTGGGCCATGCGCGCCCTTCGAGTCTTCTTCGCGATCGCAATCCCGATCGTCGTCTTGATCCTGCTGGGCGATTACTCCGGCAACGAGCCCCGCCTCGACGCCGTCGCTGCCGCTCGGCAGGCTACCGGTCTCGATCTCGAGTCCAAGAGCGTCGATGTCGGGCAGGTCAACCTCCAAGTCGTCGAAGCCGGCCCGAAGGACGGTCCACCAATCGTGCTTCTCCATGGCTTCCCGGAGTTCTGGTACGCGTGGCGCGATGCAATCGCGCCGCTCGTGGCCGCCGGCTACCGCGTGATCATCCCCGACCAGCGCGGCTATGGAGATTCGGACAAGCCTTCCGGCATCCAGTCCTATCGGATCGATCTGCTGGGGGACGACATCGCGGGCCTGATCAAGACGCTCGGCTACGAGAACGCCTGCGTCGCGGCACAAGATTGGGGTGGAGGCGTGGCGTGGAACGTTGCGATTCGGCATCCGGAGCGTGTCCACCGCCTCGTCGTGCTCGACGTGCCCCATCCCGACGCGAAACGCACGACGGTGTCGAAGGAACAGAAGGTCGCGTGGTACCGGACCTTCTTCCAGATTCCGTACCTGCCGGAGTGGAGCGCGCGGCTCTTCCACTGGCGCGTGCTGTCGAAGATGCTGCAGAACACGTCGGCGCCGGGAGCGTTCAGCGACGAGAAGCTGGCGCTCTACCGCTCGGCCTGGGATCGCGATGGCGCATTCGGCAAGATGGTCAACTGGTACCGGGCGGACAATGCTCCTCCCGCGGACGGAACGCAGGCGGACCGGCGCGTATCGGTGCCGACACTGATCCTGCTGGCGCCCCACGACGCGTTCATCCCCTTGGATCTCGCCCGCGCGAGCCTGGCGCTTCTCGACGACGGCCGGCTCGAGGAGCTGCCGGACGGGACGCATTGGGTGATGCAGGAGCATCCCGATCTGGTGGCGGCAAGGATTGCGGCGTTCTGTCAGCGCGAGAACTGAGCCGTGGCTGGGCCGCGGGGAGCAGCCCGCTCCGCCTCCGCACGGAGCGCTACATCAGCCCTGCGGCGATGTTCACGGCGAACGCCAGCACTACGGTGTTGAAGACGAACGCAACGACGCCGTGGACGAGGGCCGTCCGACGCATGTTCCGGCTCTTGATCGCGACGTCGGCAACCTGCGCGGTCATTCCGATCACGAACGCGTAGTAGAGAAAATCGAAGTAATCGGGTGAATCCTCGGATGGAAACTGGAGGCCCGCGCGTACGGCGCCCGTGCGTGCGTAGTCCGGCGCGTAGTACCCATGGGCGTAGTGCACGGCGAAGAGCGTATGCACGACGAGCCAGGAGAGGAGCGTCGTAGCGCCGCCCAGGATCAGGTGGAGCATGCGGGTGGGCTGCGGCAGGCTGCTCGAGACCATGAGCAGCGTCGTCACGGCGAAGAGGCTGAAACCCGCGGCGGCGATCGCGATCAGCAGGTTCGAAGCGATGCTGATGTCCTCCTCGGCTGCCCGACGCCGCATCTGCTCCGGTCTGGAGCGGATCGCCATCGCGATCACCAATGCCAGGTAGCTGGTAGCGGCCCCATCCCATGCGAGCGCGAGCCGGAGCTCCTCTGTGACCACCGCCGAAGAGAGCGCAAAAACGATGCCGCCGACGACCATCGACAGCAGCAGGCGCCGCCGCGCCCGAAAGTGGGCGGCTAGCCAGGGCGTGATGCTCAAAGCGACCATCCGGATCCCGTCCCCCGCCGACAGTCGGCTGAACCCTTCATCATCCCTCCTCCCGGGGAATCCTAGACCCCTTCCCGTGCCGCTGGTCCGAGATCTCCCGCTCGGGCTACGATGCACGTGTTTCGCCCGCGGCGCGACTCCTGGCCAACCGAACGAGGGTCCGCCGTTGGGCAGGCTCTCCCGGGTAACCTCGTCAATCTTTTTAGATTGTCTCTCATCGGACGGAACCGGAGGAAGTCACTCGATGCGTTCAGCACTGCGAATCGTCACCAGCTTGATGGGCGCTGGCTTCGCGCTGCAAGGCGTTGGCTGGCTGGTCGATCCCGAGCGCGCAGCAGCCACCCTGGACATGCCAGTTCTGGATGGCCTCGCACGCAGCACACAGTTCGGCGACTTCACCGCGTTCTTCCTGACCCTCGGCCTCAGCATCCTGGCTGGGAGCGTCTCTGGTCGTTTCCGTCTGCTCTACTTCCCTGCCGCTCTACTCGGGAGCGCGGCGTTTGGCCGTATCGTCGCGTGGGCGGCCCACGGAGCCGCGTTCGCCACCACTTTCATTCTGGTGGAGATCGTCGCAAGTCTCCTCCTGCTCGTGGCGGCCCGGCGAGCGGAGACTCCGTGAACAGCGGCAGCACTGGCCCGCTCCGCGTCTACGGCTCCGAGATCTCCTACTTCACGGGCAAGCTCGAAGGCTATCTGCGCTACAAGGAGATCCCCTACGAACGCATCGCGATGACGAGGCGCTACTGGTCGCGCATCGTCCCTCGCCAGACCGGCGTGGCTCAAATGCCGGCCATCGAGCTGCCCGACGGGCGCTGGATCACGGATACGACCCCGATCATCGACTGGCTGGAGACGCAGTGGCCCGAGCCAGCCGTCGTGCCGGCGGATCCAGTTCAAGGCTTCGCCAGTCGTCTGCTCGAGGACTACGCCGATGAATGGCTGTGGCGACCGGCTCTGCACTACCGCTGGAGCCATCGTGCCGATGCCCTCCTGCTGAGCCGCAAGATTGTCGACGAGATGCTCGTCGACATTCCGCTGCCGCACGCGCTAAAGCAGTTCGCCATTCGTCTACGGCAGCAGCGCCGCTATGTGCGCGGAGACGGCGTGACAGGGCGCACCCGGGCGCACGTGGAAAGCGTCTATTTGAAGACGTTGGCGCAGCTCGAGACCATACTCGCCAGGCATGCGTTCCTTCTCGGCGAGAAGCCAACGCTGGCCGACTTCGGCTTCTTCGGCTCCATGTTCCGTCATTTCGGACTCGACCCGACGCCTTCGGCGATCATGCGGGTCCGCGCACCCGGCGTGTGGGAGTGGGTGGCGCGGGTATGGAACGCGCGCGCAAGCCGCACGAAGGGAACCCTGTCGAACGACGTCACGAATGAATGGGCTCCTCTCTTCGACGAGATCGGTTCGGCGTACCTGCCCTATCTGTGCGCCAACGCGGAAGCGTGGAAAGCGAAGCAGCGCCGCTTCGAAGTCGCGATTCAAGGCGTGCCTTATGAAGACCTACCCACATCGCAGTACCGCGTCTGGTGCCTCGAGCGGCTTCGAACGCACTTCAGCGCCCTCGCCGATGCACCGCGCCGGGAGGCTCGTGCGCTGCTCGAGCGACATGGCTGTTGGGAACCCCTCTGGCGAGTCGACGATCCGCACTCCGGCCATGACCCGGAGGGCCGAGCGCCGTTCGCACGGGGCATCAACGTCTTTTGAGCCGAGGATTTCGATGCTGGCCGAACTCGTGATCTACGGCCTGAAGGGCTCTCCGGACCCGGTCCGTCGGGCACGCTGGGCGCAATGGGCCCGCTAGACTAACCATCAGGGTGCGACCCGAGCTCCCGAGTTCGGGACTTTCGCTTCAACGGCGGCAGGCGTTCGAGCCGATAGAACTCCGCGGTAGATCGCACGAAAGGTGGGGCAGCCATGGCGACGACGAATACCGGACTTATCTACGACGATTACGCAACGCTGACGCCCGTCCACGCGGGCATCGACTTGACGCATGTGAGGCGACTCGTCGCCGGGGAGCTGGAGCTGTATCAGAAGCGGACGCCGAAGAGTGCTGAGCTCTTCGCCCGCGCGCAGAAGCACATGATCAAGGGCGTGCCGTGCACATGGCAAGCGGACTGGTTCTTGCCGTACACGTTCTACGTCGACCGCGCCAAGGGGAATCGGCTATGGGATGTGGACGGCAACGAGTACATCGACTTCCATTTCGCCGACACGCCTTCCATTTTCGGTCATTCGCCCGACAACGCAGTCACGCGCGGCATCGCCGACCAGCTCCTGAACCGGGGAGTTGCGTCACTGGCTCCCACGGAGGACGCGATTGCCATCGCCGAGATGCTGTCTGAACGGGTGGGCCTGCCGTTCTGGTACGTGACATTGTCCGCGTCGGATTCGAACCGCATGGCGATCAATCTCGCGCGGAGCATCACGAAGCGTTCGAAGCTGCTGATGTTCAACATCGGTTATCACGGGACGGTGGACGAGACACTGAAGTGGATGCCGCGCCCCGGAAAGGTCGAGTTTCGATGGGCTCACTTTCGGCCGGGAGAGGATCCGGCCGCAGTCACCAAGATCGTCGAGTTCAACGACTTGGCAGCCGTCGAGCGAGCGCTGAAAGATGAGGACGTTGCGGTTCTGCTGACCGAGCCGTTCCTGACGGATGGCGGCTTCACGATGCCGAGGGAAGGCTGGCACGAAGGACTACGGGAGCTTTGCACGCGCTACGGCACGCTCCTGCTCATCGACGAAACACACACCCAAACCTCGGGTCCCGGAGGCCTGACGCGCAAGTGGGGATTGGATCCGGACATCTGGGTGTCGGGCAAGAGCATTGCCGCGGGGCTGCCGGTCGGTGTCATGGGGCTCAAGGAAGAGTGCGCCAGGAAGTGGCAGGCCCTGCTCGAGAGCTTCACGCCGTGGGGGGTCTGCGGGCTGACCGGTCAGGGCACCACGAACTCAGCGAACATGTTGTGCTTGCGCGCGCTGCGGCTCTCATTGGAGCACAACTACACCGACGAGATATTCGCAAAAATGTTCGCCTCGATGGACCATCTCGAGCGTGGCATGCAGCGCGTCATCGAGAAGCATGGTGCACCGTTTCGCATTGATGTCGAGGGCGCCCGTTTGAACGTCAGCTTCACGCCGGATATGTGCTACGACGCGCTTGCCGCTGCAAGAGGCGTCGGCTTCGGCGGCTACCGTGAGTACTGGCTCTACTACTGCCTGAACCGCGGGATCCTGCTGATTCCTATCGTCAACATGATACTTACCGGGCCCGACACTACGTTCGACGACTGCGATAGACTCGTCCAGCTCTGGGACGAGACTCTTGCCCACATGCACGGGAAGTGACGCGGGCACGCGCCGGGAGGCCTCGATGAGTGAGAACGATCTCGTCCTTCACATGTTCCCTGCCTCGCACTACAACGAGAAGGTGCGCTGGGCGCTCGATTGGAAGGGGCTGCCGCACCAACGGGTGAGCTACCTGCCGGGGCCGCACATGCCGCAGATCCGCCTCCTTTCGGGCCAGGCGCAGACGCCAGTTCTCGTGATGAAGGGGCGCACGATTTTCGGCTCCGCGCGCATCATCGACGAGCTCGAGCGCGCATACCCGGAGCGCCCGCTCTATCCGGCAGACGCCGCGGCGAGCGAGCGAGCACTCGAGATCCAGCGGCGCTTCGACGACGAGGTCGGTCCCGCGGTGCGAACCGCACTGTTCTCGGTGCTGATCCACGAGCCCGACTACTTGTGCGCCATGTTTACGCGCACGCAGCCGGCGCTGAAGCGTACGCTCTACCGCGCCCTGCTTCCGCTCGTGAAGCCGCTAATCGCGAAAGGCAACGGCGTGAACCCCGTGAACGTCGAACGATCGCTCGCGCGCACGCAGCAGGCACTCGAGGACACGGCGCGGATGATCGGGCCGGGCGGGCAGATCATCGGCGATGCGTTTAGTGTTGCGGACCTTGCGGTGGCGTCGCTGCTCGCGCCGCTCGCGGACGTGGCACACGCCGACATGGTGCGGCCGCAGCCGATTCCTGCGCATGCTGCAGAGTTCTACGCACGCTACGAGAAGCACGCGGCAATACAGTGGGTGCGTGAGCAGTACGCGAAACATCGGCCGGCATCGTGCGGGTTGTTGGCCTAGCTCCGGTCGAAGGCCTGCAGCAGCGCGCTGACGCCCCTCGTCGTGATACGCACTGCTTCGTCGCGCGTGAGCGAGCCGTCCTGCCAGTGCTCTAGAGCGGCCCGGCCGGAGGCGACGATCATGTGCGCGACGACGGCCGCCTCGAGCCCGCTCACGCCGATGGTCTCAGCGATGTGTACGCGCCACGGAGCAACGAGGCGGTCGAAAATCTGCCGTCCCAGCCGCGCCACCTCCGGATCCGGGCCCTGGGAGTCGAGCAGATGCCAGGGGCCAGCGCCCTTCGCCTCGATCGTGTCGCAGACCGCTTCCACGAAGACGCGAGCGACCGCGTCGAGGCTGCCGGGAATGCTGCGAGCCGCGCCCTCGCCAAAGCGCCGGGTGAGATCCTCGGAAAAGTCCTCCAGTACCCCCATCATGAGAGCCTGACGGCTGGGGAAGAAGCGGTAGACGAGCTGCCGCGTGACGCCCGCGGCCGCCGCCACCTCCGCGAACTGCAGCGCATCGATGCCACGCGCGGTGATGACCTCGCCGGCGGCCTGCAGCAAGGCGCGCCGCCGCTCCTGTGCCGAAAGGCGCCTGCGTCCAACCACCGTGCTTGACATCTTGTCACCCACTATACTACAGTTTGTAACATAGGAATGGCCTACGGCAACAGTGGGTGGTGGCTCGGCGAGGAAGCGCGGGGCACGGACTCAAGGAGCTGTTGATGGACTTCCGCGATTACCCCGCCATTCGCGACCGCGCCGAGATCGGCAGCCTCTGTCCGCCGCATTCGCTGCTTCGCCGCCTCCTCGCGAAGCCTCGATTTCCTTTGAGAGCGGAGAATTGAATGCCCGTCGCAGGAGTCGATATCGGTTCCGCAACCGGAAAAGCAGTCATCATGATCGATGGCAAGATTGTCGGCGCATCCGTGCTGATTTCTACAGCACATCCCGCGAAGACCGCCGACATCGTGATGGGCCAGGCCCTCGAGCAAGCGGGCCTCTCATCGGTCGATCAGCTGGAATACGTGGTCTGTACGGGTTACGGGCGCCTGAATATCTCCTACGCCAAAGAAAACCTTTCGGAAATTTCCTGCCATGCGAAGGGTGCTCACTGGATGGTACCCAGCGCCCGTACGGTCATCGACGTGGGCGGGCAAGACTGCAAAGTGATTTCCCTTTCGCCAAAAGGCTCTGTGCTCGAATTCAAGATGAATGACCGCTGTGCGGCAGGCACCGGGCGTTTCTTCGAGGCCATGGCAAGAGCGCTCTGTTGCGGATTGGAGGGGTTGTCCGATCCCGCAAATCAGGGCGAACATCCCTGCGCGATTTCAAATCAATGCAGCGTCTTTGCAGAATCTGAGGTCGTGACCCTCGTCAATGAGGGCATCGAGCTCGAGAACATCATTTCCGGCATCAACGTTTCGGTCGCCTCCAGGCTCACGTCCATGTCGCGCCGCGTCGGAATCATCAATGACGTCGTACTGACCGGTGGCTGCTCCAAGAATCATGGACTCATCATGGCACTGGAAACAAAGATCAAGACGAAACTAGTCGCACTCCCCCATGATCCCCAGATAGCCGGGGCTTTGGGTGCCGCCATTTTTGCTGCTGAAAGACTCGAGGCCGAGAACAGAAACAAGTGCGCCTAGGGGTCCCTCACAATCACTCCGCGCTGAGACAGCACTACAATCATTGATTTCGCTCCGATGCATACCAGGAGACCAGCGAATGGAAACGACAATTCAATCCGCCCCCTTCCAAACGTTCATCGAAGCCACCAGCAGCCTCATGAACTCGGAAGTTCAGGCATGGAAAGACGGCGGTGGCAAGGTGATGGGCTTCTTCTGCACCACGGTCCCAGAAGAGCTGTTCACGGCGGCGGGTATTGCCGGATTTCGCATGCGCGGCACAGGAAGCACCGGCACCGAACTTTCCGATGCCTGTTTCAGCGCGATCAATTGCAGCTATCCGCGCCACACGATGAATCAGGCATTGGAAGGTCATTACGATTTTCTCGACGGCCTGGTCTGCATCAACAGCTGTGATCACGTGCGCCGCATCTATGACAACTGGATCCGCAAGCTGAGTACGCCATTTGTCAAGGTAATGAGCCTGCCGAGAAAGATCGAACAGCCGCAGATCGACTGGTATTTCGACGAGATCAATAAGCTACGCAAGGACATTGAGGAGCATTTTTCAGTCGAGATCACGGACCAGAACTTGAGAGATGCGATTCAATTGCACAACGAGATTCGTGCGCTGCAAAAGCAGGTCTACAAATTCCGCCTGGCAGACGCCCCGTTGATGACTGGCGAAGAAACCCTGGCGGTGATGGTCGCCGGCACCGCGATTCCCAAAGCGCGCTACAAGGCTCTGCTGGAAGAGTTTCTCAAAGACATGGAGAGCCATACAGGCACTCACAAAGCCCATCGCGCGCGCGTGATGATCGTCGGTGGCGAACTGGACGATACCGAGTTCATTCGCGTGATCGAGGAGCAGGGTGCTTTGGTGGTCACGGATTCCACCTGTTACGGCTCGCGTCTGATGTGGCGTCCTGTCGACGAATCCTACGATGATCCCGTCAAGGCCATGGCCAACTACTACATCTACGATCGCCCCTCCTGCCCGCGCATGTACGGCGATCAGCCGCGCCGCATTGCCTATACCCGCGAGTTGGCCAAGGAGTTCAGGGTCGATGGCGTGATTGGCGAGCGACTGCTGTTCTGCGATCAGTGGCTCGTTGAGCACTATATGACCGGTAACGATTTGAAAGAAGACGGCATCCCCTTTCTGGCGATCGATCGAGAGTACTTGTTGAGCGGCAAGGGCCAGCTTCGGACCCGTGTTCAAGCCTTTCTGGAAACCATCGAGGGGCTCAGGAGTGAACCATCATGACCACCGACATGAGAGCGATGAAACTCAAAGGAGTCGAGCGCTATAAGCAGGAACGCGACTGGTTCCAGATGGGACTGAATGCCTGCCGCGTCATGCCAGGCGAAGAGTTCAAGCTTCAAGCGCAGTTGCTCGAAATTCTTCTCGACTCCAAACAGGTCGTCGTTGATTGCGTGGAGAACGACGAGCCGTTCATCGGTGGCTATTTTTGCAACGCTCCGGAGCTCTTCCACGCCATGAATCTGCCGTGGTTCATGTTGA
>CAYGXT010000002.1:0-9874 GCA_964353695.1 uncultured Myxococcaceae bacterium | reverse complement strand
GTTGATGGAAACCCCGTTTCTTGCCGCCACTGCACCCTATCTGCTCGCCGATATCGAGGGTTCTGAGGAGATGGGCCTCGGTACCGATCTGTGTACCGCGATCCGCCTGCCGATCTATTACATCGAAAAAGGCCTGATGCCCGTACCCACCTGCGTCTTGGGCCTGCTCTACCCTTGCGACGGTGCACCGATGCTCCACCAGGTGATCGAGCACAACAAGTCCTGGAAAGATGTGCCCATCTACTGCGCCGACCCTCCGTACACATCAGATGAGCGAGCCATCGAATATTTCGCCGAAGAGCTGAAGCGCATGACCAAGTTTCTCGAGCAACATACCGGGCGCACCCTCGATCTGGAACGCTTGAAGACGGTTTGCGAGGAGTCCAATCGCACCTACACGATCTGGCAGGACTACAACGAACTGCGTCGCCATGTTCCCTCTCCGCACGGTTGGGAAATCGGCGGTGCACAAGCGTTTGCAATCAGTCAGTGTTTCGTCGCGGGCGATCCAAAATGCACAGCGTGGTTCGAACAGCTCTACAGAGTGGGACAGATGCGCATCGAAAGAGGCGCCGGCGCCTCGGAGGCTCCAGGCTGGAAGGAGAAGATCCGTCTGTTCTGGTTCGACATCATGCCCTACGGCTGGATATTTGAATTCATGCCCTGGCTGGAGTCCACTTTTGGCGCCGTCATCGTCATGGACATGTTTGGGAACTTTCCCTACACGCTGATCGACACGACGAGCGAGGAGACGATTTTCCACGATTTGGCAAAACGGAACCTGATCGATTCGCCGATGATTCGTCAGGCGCGCGGCACTGCGGAGAACTTCTCGAATGACATCCGCCGGATCGTCGAAGATTACAAGATCGATGTCGTCATCTGGCCGGGACACATGGGCCATAAGGACGGCGCGGCGACCATCGGCATCATGCGCGACACCTGCCGCGAGATCGGCGTACCGTTCCTGCATATCGGGCTGGATCTCTTCGACAAGCGCTACACCAGCATCGATGAAGTGAAGGAAAGGGTTACCGACTTTTTCAAGGGGATGGGACTGGCTTGAGACACTGCCCGGTCGAGCTGCGGGCTCGACGGGTCAGATGGGATCGCCTGTGGCTGTATTCGATGGACATATCAAGGCCGTGCGCGATTTCATGCGCTCCTTGCCGATGACGGATGATCTCCACCAGGAGCTCGACTGCAGCGGGACACCTGAAGAACTCCTGCGTTCCCTACCGATCAATCTTGGCAGAGGCGCGAGCTCTGGCATTCATTTGCGGAGCAATACCTATACCGAGCTGGGTAATCCCATAGCGGGTTCGTGCTCTCACCTGTTGTGGACGAACAATACGTCCCTGGTCAGGGACGGGCGGATTACCCTGATCGGTCCGGATATCCCCGCCTCCGAGGGCAAGAGCTTGCCCTTTGGGCAGATTCTGATGTTAGCCGGCGAGACTCTCGCGGCGAAAGATCATGAGCGTTTGCAGCAGGCTCCGATCATTGGCGACCGGATCGAAGGCTATATGCTCAAGAGTACTTCGGACTATTTGTGGGCGCGCATCAGCAAGGACGTCGCCGCTCGCGGCTTCAATTTCGAGATTCTGGGAAAGTCGTTGATCAGTCTGATCAAGTCCCGCACGCCGGGAGTCATGGCGGTGGAAATTTTGTTCGTGACTTCCAGCAAGGAGGACGTCAAGGAACTCGCCAGCATTGCTTCCGAGGTCAAGGGCCTGGGAAGCAATATCTTGAAGGAGGCCTGGAAGGAACGAGGATTCGATGTCGAATGTGATTTCGACTGCGCATCCTGCCACGACGAGCCAGTCTGCGACGACATCCGCGAGGTGATCGTTGGAGTCAAGAAGGCAGCCCGCGAGAAGAAGAGGGCAGCGGATGAGAAGGCCGTTGCGCATCAATTGACGCCACTGCGCAAGGCGATTGTGGATTGAAGTGATGGCAGACTCACGCTACGGCAAGAAGAGGTTGATCGCGGTCTGCGGCAAGGGCGGCACGGGCAAGACCGCCTCGATCGCACTGATGACGCGGGCTTTGGCTGAACATCCCGCAACCGGAAACCTGCTGCTGATCGACGCGGACCCCGCGATGGGCTTGTTGAGCGCGCTGGGCGTGCAGGTCAGGAAGACGATGGGAGAGGTTCGCGAGAGCATCATCCTGACTTCCAAGCGTGGCAAGAGCGAAGACAAGGCCAACATCGGCAATATGCTCGACTATATGATTTTCGAGGCCTTGACCGAGCTCGATCGATTTTCCGTGCTTGCCATGGGCCGCACTGAAACCCTCGGCTGCTTTTGCCCGGTCAATACCTTGTTGCGCAATGCCATTGAGGCGCTGGCCGACAATTTCGACACCGTCCTGATCGACTGTGAGGCGGGACTCGAGCAAATCAACCGACAGGTGGTCAAGGAACTGCAAACGCTTCTCGTCATCAGCGATCCCAGCTCACGCGGCATGGAGACGGCCGCGATGATCAGGAAGATGATCGTGGAAGACCGGGTGATCCGCTGCGACAAGGTTCGCCTGGTCTTCAACCGGGTCCGCGGCAATGAGGATTATTTGCGGGAATCAGCCGCGACGCTGGAGATCGAGCTGGCTGGATTGGTGCCTTTTGACGAGAACATCGCGCAGTTCGATCTCGTAGGGAAGCCAATTACCGATTTGCCGAGCGATTCACCCAGTCTCGAGTCTTATCGAAGAATCGTCGCAGATTGCATCCTGGCTGAATGCTGATGCAGTAGATGCTTTCAATCCAAGGAGAATTCCCATGGAGCTTGTCGAGAAAGCGGCGGTTCGGATCAAGCACTGGATGGAGCATAACGGCAGCCACATCGAGGAATACGATGCCTTCGCCAAACACCTCGAAGATTCCGGCCTCAGCGCCAGTGCAAAACATATTCGGGAAATGGCGGAACTCACCAGGAAATCCGGGGATTCCCTGCGCGAGGCCCTCCTCGCGCTCGACAACGCAAAGCCGTGATCTTCTGTTCGCGGCCCGCCTGATCCTCGAAACGTCGGTTCGAGCAAGCTTCCCGATTAGCTTCCAAGGAGTCGGCCGTGTGTGATACGACGGCATTTATCGTGCGAAATGGAGTTGAGGAGAAGCTTCTGGTGAGTGTGGATCTCGTAACCTGTGACGGGGACGATGTCGAGATCAGGAATATTTTCGGAGAAGAAAAGAAGCTGAGAGCAAGACTGAAGCTCCTCGATACCAGGGAAAACAAGATCCTCTTCGAGCTGGTATAGAGGCGACGGCCCACGGCCTCTCGAAACCCTACTTTACGTCCAGACCGACCGGCTTTCCGTCAACGATCTGGTCGAGATATTCGGACAGGCCGTAGCCGGTCTTTCCGTCGCAGGTGTACTCCGTCATGCCCTCGGTGATGCGCGTAACGAGAGAGGAACCGTCGTCGCGCGTGCGGCGGTTGCGCAGCGGGATCATCGAGATCACCCTGCCCGTTACCTCGTACTCGCGTTCGTCTGTCTTCGCCCAGGCACGAAGCGTGGTCTGGTACCAGTTCTCGTCCCATTCACTTTCGATGCGGGCATCGTTGATCAGGGCGTAGTCGCCGTCGCGCAGCACCATGCCGCTGCGTCGCACCGTCCCATCGTTGCTGCCGATGATGGAGATCATCATCCCGAAGTCGGATCCGAAGTTCATCGGCAGCCAGCGGTACCAGGTGATGTTCTGCCAGTAGCGTGGGCCCCATGATTTGTCGCGCAGGCCAAAGCCATCGACTTCCCAGCGCTCCCCGCCGATATCGAAGCTACCCTTGGCTGCGACGTGTTGCTCGTAGTGTGCCTTGGCGAAGGATTTCTCTGGATCCATGGGGATGTCCGACCCGTCCTCGCGGACCGGCCGGCCGCCGTACATCGGAGCGATGCCGCGGTACTCGAGATCCACCTTGCAGTCGACCAGCGGGTTGTTCTTGAAGGCGCGTGACGGGTGCGCCATCTCCAGCGGATGGCTGAGCAGCAGTATCTTGCCGTCGTAGGTGACGCGCAGCCGTTTGAACGGCTCAATCACCTCGACACGCATACCGCCGGCATTCAGCTCGTCATTGTTGTCGATCTTTGGGCGATTGAACATGAACCCCACACGGCCGTCGGGCAGATACAGGCAAGCCGACACCTCTGCATGCCCCTCGTTGACGCGGTTGCCGACGCGGAACCACCCGCCGATCTTTTTGAGCGGATCGAAGACGTTGAAGTACATGCTCTCGTTGTAGTTCGTGGCGGCGTCGGGCTTGTGGCAGTACTCGTCCTCGGGTTCGAGGATGATGCGATAACCGCCCATCATCTTGCTCATGGCTGGTATCTCCTTCTTGCAGGCCGCGTGTCAATCAATCGCATGCCGTGATCGAGCGCGGCCTGGACAATGCAATGAGGTGCCCCACCGTACAGGGTGAAGATCTCGCGGATGCCGTGCTGCTTGAGCACCCGAATCAACATTTCGCCGCCGTCGATGCTTGCCATTGCTATTCAACCTCGGGCGCACTCTAGCTCACGGCGGCGTCAAGACGCCTATTCAATGCAGAGTGTCATGCCTCGCTCGGGCAAGAGTGGCGCCCCAGAGGCCGGTCCTCAGGATCCTCGAGACTTTCGGCTATGTCGCTCTCTGCGGTGTACCGGGCAGGTTGAAGCAGCACTGGGTTCGGCGGTAAGGTTCAGCGGAAACGGGAGGACAAACCATGCGGCTCGGAGAAAAGGTGGCCGTGGTAACCGGCGGGGCACGCGGCATCGGCGCGGGGATCGCGCAATGCCTGCTTTATGAGGGAGCCCGGGTGGCAATCATCGATCTCGACGGCCCGGCCGCCGAGCGCACGGCTGCTGCGTTCGGCGCAAATGCGATCGGGTTCGCGGCAGATGTGTCGCAGGAAAAGCAAGCGGCTGATGCGATCGAGACGATCGTGACCCGATTGGGCGGCATCGATATCGTGGTCAACAACGCCGGCGGCGGAGGGCAGACCGGCAGCGCTGGTGTCGGCAACCCCTTCACCAACCTCACGCAAGCAGGGTGGGATGATCAGTTGGCCACGAACCTGCGCACGACCTTTGCGGTGGCCAAGGCAGCGATCCCGCATTTGCAGCGCCGCGGCGGCGGATCGATCGTCAACATCGCCTCGATTGCCGGCCTCATTCCGTCCGTCGCAATTCCGGCGTACGGAGCCGCCAAGGCCGGGGTCATCTCGCTCACCAAGAGCCTCGCGCTGGAGCTGGCTGCGCACAATGTTCGGGTCAACGCCATCTGCCCGGGCTTCTTGTGGACGCGCGCCTGGGAAATGCTCGCGACGTGGCTGAAGATATCCACCCCGCGGTATGCGGACTGGACACCGCGCGACATATTTCTCGAGCAGTGCAAGCACGGCATTCCTCTCGGCCGCGAGCAAACGCCAGAGGACATCGGCAAGCTCGTCGTGTTCCTCAGCAGCGACGATGCGCGCAACATCACGGGCCAGTCCATTGCCGTCGATGGTGGCATCACCTTGAGGGTCGGAACGATGTGACGCCTGAAGGCGGCGTCTCGACGCGACCGAGACCCGCGGCATACTGGCCTTCGCGCTGGCCGCCCAGCCTCAACTGCCGAGCAGCGCGAGAATCGCGTCGCCAGACTTGGCTGAGCGTTTCCTATTGTGCTCTCCGACGAAAGGAGTTTTCCGAACCTCATGCGCCACAGGGAACTTCATCGCTCCGAACGAATTGGCTGGCTGCGTGCGGCCGTGCTGGGCGCCAACGACGGCATCGTGTCGACTGCCAGCCTGATCCTGGGTGTCGCGGCAACGGGCGCAACGGGCACTCAGGTAGCCATCGCAGGAACGGCCGGGCTCGTTGCGGGCGCGATGTCGATGGCCGCCGGCGAGTACGTATCGGTGAGGTCGCAGGCGGACACCGAAGAGGCGGACCTCGGACGCGAGCGAATCGAACTGGCCACCAATGACAGCTCCGAGCGAGCCGAGTTGGCGGGAATCTACGTTGAGAGAGGGCTCGATCCCGATCTCGCGCGACAGGTCGCGGACCAGCTGATGGCGCATGACGCGCTTGGCGCCCATGCACGCGATGAACTCGGCATCTCGGAACTCCAGCGCGCACGCCCGGTGGTGGCGGCCTTTGCGTCGGCGGGCACGTTCGCGATGGGCGCCGCGCTGCCGCTCTTGATCGCGCTCGCTGCGCCTCCCGCAGCGCTCGCGAACTTCGTCGTGGGCACGTCGCTCGCGTGTCTAGCGCTGCTCGGAGCGCTGGCTGCCCGCGCGGGTGGCGCGAAACCCGTCGTCGGCGCGCTGCGGGTCACGTTCTGGGGCGCATTCGCGATGGCTCTGACCTATGGCGTGGGCGCCCTCTTCGGCACCACCTTGTGAACCCAGGTTCTTGCGGCTGCCCTGCGCTGGCTGCTGGAGCCTTGCCTACAGTGAAAGGCCCTCCAGACCGATCCTCCGCACGACCCTACTCTTCTTGCCACGGTGGTGGCATCCCTCGCGTCCTGGCTCGTCGTGGGTCTCCTGCCCCCGCAGGCAGGTGTCTATGCCTCCACGGTCATCAGCTTCGTCACCGGAATCGTCTCGTTCCACTTCGCGAAGCGTTTCGTTACGGAGCTTCGCGACGGGTCGTAGCACGATCCGTCCCAGCCGGAGCGCTGAGTTAGCCCGCGTTTGTCAACAGCCGAATATAGAAACGCACGCTGTCGAGATAGTCGTCGACGCCGATGCGTTCGTTCGTGCCGTGCGCGCGCTTCAGATCGTCTGGGCCCATGTGCAGCGGGCCAAAACGGTAGACGTTCTCCGAGAGCGGGTGGAAGTAGCGCGCGTCGGTTCCGCCCAGCACCAGGTTTGGCGCGACGATGGTATCGGGGTGGGTTTCGCGAATCGTACGTGCCAGCAGCGCGAAGGGCTCTGAGTCACTGCGGCTCTCTGGCGACGGGTCGAGCGCGTGCGAGCCTTCGAGCAGCGCCACCGTGACGCGCGGATCGTCGACCACACGACGCACGTATTCGGTCACGCCCTGCACGGTGTCGCCCGGGAGGATGCGGAAGTTCACGAGCGCGCGCGCCGATGCTGGTAGCGCGTTCTCCTTGACGCCGCCTTGCACCATCGTCACCGCAGTGGTGGTGCGAATCGTCGCGTTGGAGCGCTGCGAAGCGCCGAGCGCGCGCAACAGCAACGGCTCGAGCAGATCGCTGTTCGCCACCACGACGCGTAGCGGAAACTCCATCTCGGGGCCGAGCGCGCCGAGAAACTGGCGCGTCGCGCCTTGCAGCGAGGCGGGCAGCGGGTGGGCTTCGACGCGTTCGATCGCGGACGCGAGGATGCCGATCGCCGTATGCGGCGGAGGCATCGACGAGTGACCGCCCTCGGCGCTCGCCGTCAGCGAAAGCGTCACGTAGCCCTTCTCGGCGATCCCAATCAGCGCGGCTGGCGCCGCAACACCCGGAACCAGGCCCTGGCCGATCGCACCGCCTTCGTCGAGCACCCAGTCGAAGCGCTTGCCGTCGGCCTCCCAGCGCTTCGCGATCACCAGCGCGCCGTCGCGGCCTCCGACTTCCTCGTCGTGACCCGAAACGAGATAAATCGTGCGCGTGGGCTGGAAGCCGTCGCGCAACAGCGCTTCGACCGCTTCGAAGGTCGCCAGCAGCTTGCCCTTGGTGTCGATCGTGCCGCGGCCCCAGATGAAGCCATCTGCGATCGCGCCGGAGAACGGCGGCTGCTGCCAGTTCGCTTCCGTGCCCGGTTCGACCGGCACCACGTCCTGGTGGGCCATCAAGATCACGCCGGCCTTCGACGGATCGCGACCCGCCCAGGTGTAGACGAGGCTGCGCTCGTTCACGATCTCGCGCTTCAGCGTCGCGTGCAGCATCGGGAAGCTGCGTTCCAGGTGATCGCGGAACTCCTGGAACACGGCGGGATCGTCCTGGCTGGGATCCTGATGCGAGATCGTCGGGATGCGAATCGCAGCGGCGAGTCGTTCGACGATCACGGTGGGGTCGGCCAACTCGATGCGCGGAGCCGGCGGCACCGTGAGCTGCACCGAGCGCAGGGTCGCAGCGCGCACGAGCAGTACGGCGGCAAAGACGAGGAGGGCGAGGGCGAGAATGCCGAGTGCGCGCTTCATGACGCGCAGCATACCCCGAGCCAGGCGCGCTGCGGGGCACGGTGTCCCCCGAGGCGACTCTTTTCCTGCGCCCGGGCGCACGGAGGCATTCCGTCGTAGGCGGAATCCCTCGAATTGGGCCTACCGGAGCACATTGATTGGGTGGATACTTGGGGTCGCGTCAGACCGGGCTTGGGTCGCGCCCCCCCCCGGATCGTGGCGCGTAGTCTGACACGGTTGCACGGAGCCCTGGCCGCCGCGTCCCACGAGGAGAGTGCCGATGCACCCCCGAATGCGTAAAGCCTCGATCGCGATCACTGCGGGGATGCTGCTCGGGAGCGGTGCGGCTCAGGCCGTGGGAGACGATGCCATCAACACGGGCGCCATGATCGATGCCACCACGCAAGCGTGTCGGGCCGGGATCGCCAGCGCCGGAGCCTCGTACGCGAATCGGGCCGCGGCCTCCATGATCGCCTGTCTCGACGCCATCGTAACGTGCTACGAGCAGGAAGACGCGGCGAAGGCGCTCGCGTGCCGCCAGGCGCTGCTCGTGCCGAGCAACGGCAAGTGTGCCGTTGGCAAGCTGGACGACGGCAACGTCGTGAGCGGCGACGGCTGCTCGGCGACGTGCACGATCCAGGTGCCGCCTCCGCCGGGGCCGAGCTCCGCCGTCCCGGCCACGGGACAGCCCACGCGCTGGAACACCTCGGGCATCATCATCTCCTGCATGGGCACAGGCCGGGATGGCGAGATCCAGGCCGGCGCGGCGCACGCCTACGTGGACAACGGGGACGGCACGATCACCGACACCAACACGGGCCTGATGTGGGAGAAGCTGTCGGACGACGGGACGATCCACGACTGGAATAATTCGTACGCATGGGACGACGCGTTTTCGACGAAGGTCGCGACGCTCAACGGGGGCGGCGGGTTTGCGGGGCATAGCGACTGGCGAATGCCGAACATCAAGGAGCTGCAGAGCATCGCGAATTATGAGCTGTTGCACCCCGGGCCGATGGTCACTGCACCCTCCAATGCAGGCTGTCCCGTCCCTTGCACGGTGCCGCCTTGTAGCTGCACGCCGTCGAACACCTATTGGCCTGCCTCGAGTTCCGCGTACTTTCCGTACTTCGCCTGGGCCGTGTACTTCTACGACGGCAACGGTTACGCGTACTACAAGACCTACTTCTACTACGTCCGGGCAGTCCGGGGCGGCTCGCGGTAGTCTTCCGAAGAACAGGGAGGACTCCATGAAGCTTCGCACGCTCGGCCGCACCGGCCTCAAGGTCTCGAACCTCTGCCTCGGCAGCATGACCTTTGGCAACGGCCAATGGGGCTGCGACGAGGCGACCTCCCACAGGATCGTGGATCGCTTCCTCGACGCCGGCGGCAACTTCGTCGACACGGCGGACGTCTACTCGAGCGGCGTCTCCGAGGAGATCTGCGGACGCGCCCTCAAGGCGAAGCGCCGCCAGGTGGTGCTCGCTACCAAGGTGGCTGGCCCCATGGGTCCCGGCCCGAACGATCTCGGCCTCTCGCGCCGTCACGTGCTCGACGCGGTGGACGCGAGCCTGCGCCGCCTCGGCACCGACTTCATCGACCTTTACCAGGTGCATGCCTACGACCCGACGACGCCGCTCGACGAGACGCTTCGCGCGCTCGACGACTGCGTGCGTGCGGGGAAAGTCCTCTACGTGGGCTGCTCCAACTACTCGGCGTGGCAGCTGATGAAGGCAACCGCGCTGGCGCGCGAGCTCGGAACCGCGCGCTACGACTG
>CAYGXT010000001.1:0-35273 GCA_964353695.1 uncultured Myxococcaceae bacterium | reverse complement strand
CCCGAGTCGAAGCAGCGATGCGCCGTCTCCAGCGTGCGGATGCCGCCGCCCACTGTGAGCGGCATGAAGCATGCCCGGGCAACGGCGTTGAATGCCGCGAAGTCGGGAGGTCGCCCCTCGCGGCTGGCATCGATGTCGAGCAGCAGCAACTCGTCAGCCCCCTGCGCGTTGTGTGCCCGCGCCGTGGTGCTCGGGTTTCCGGCGTCGCGATGATTGGCATAAGAAACGCCTTTCACAAGGCGACCACTACGGAGCAAAAGGCTGGGGATGATGCGCCTCAGCATGGAATGTCCGATGCCCGGTTCACGGCGCCCAGGACAAGAAGGCGCGGATCAACCTCTGTCCGTTGATCTGTGACTTCTCAGGATGAAACTGAGTCGCGAAGACCGTGCCATCGAGAACCGCTGCGACCAGAGGTGCCTCATACGTTGTGTGCGCTGCGACAGCTCCAAGAGCGTGGCGGACGAGCGTGTACGAATGGCAGAAATAGAAGGTCCGCATCCGCTCCGGCCCCTGAAAGAAATGTGCGGCCACGCCCATTGGTTCGACGGCGTTCCAACCGATATGGGGCACGCGCGCGCGCTGCACGCCCGCGTCGCGCAGATGCACGACCTCGCCCGAGAGCCAGCCGAGACCCGGCGTTCGCCCGAACTCGAGAAGCTGCTCTGCGAGCAACTCCATGCCGAGGCAGATTCCGAGCAGCGGTCGCCCCTTGAGGCGGACCGCCTCCGCCATCGCCTCGCCCAGACCAGATCGGGCGAGGCGCATCGCGGCGGGTCCGGCTGCGCCGACTCCTGGCAGCACCAACCGGTCGGCGGCAAGGACGGCATCCGGATCACGCGCCACGGTGGCGTTGGTTCCAGCGGCGAACAACGCATTGCGTACGGATTCGATGTTCCCGGCGCCGTAATCGATGATCGCGACGCTCATCGGTAGCCGGAGATCATCGTGCGGCGGTCTTGTCCCTGTCGGGATCGCCCGTGATTCGAGGCCAAGTCGCAAAATCCTTCGGCGGCCAGCCGCCGCTGCGGCGCTGACACTGCTCGCAGGACGGCATCTCGTGCGGCGAAACGACGTGCGGCTCGATGAGCTTGAGAAAGGCCTCCTCGCTCAAGCCGAGATACTCGAGAAAGAGGTCGAGCGCGACCGGCCGGCGACCATCGTACTCGGCGACCAGACCCTCACCCTCTTCACGCGTCTTGCGGTTGTTCCGGATATCGATCGACACGAGGTGGGTGGTGCGGCCGAACCCGCGCTTCAGGTACTTGATGTAGTCGCGCACGCCCTGCAGGAAGCACTCGATCTTCTCATAGTCGTACTCCGGCGGGACGCCCTCGACCTGGTCCCCTTGCCAGCCGAGTTCGCGCTTGATCAGCTGAACTTGATTCTTGACGTCCCAGGGGATGTACGAGCCGAGTAGAACGGAGCGGACGCCGGCGAGCTGATCCGCCGGCGGATAGGTGTAGGGGAGCAGGTCGCGCTCCGTCACGGGATAGCTGGAAATCGTATCGTCGAGCATCCCGACCATGTCTTCGGCATTGATGCCCAGATTGACGAAGGCGTTGAATCGGCGCTCGTCGACCTCCTCCTCTTCATCATAGCGGTAGAAGGATGCATACTCTGCGGTCGGCTCACCCCAGATGATCAACGGGATTCGCTGCCAGACCGATACCCACATGGGGTAGGAGAAGATGCCGGTGTGGCAGTGCCAGCAGAAGTCGCCGCGCCGGCGCAGCGACTCGAACATCAGTTTTCGAACGACCTGCCAGTTCGGCGTGAAGTGCTGCACGTCGACGCCCAACGTCCGGAGCGTGCGGAGGCTGTTTTCCTGAACGGTCTTTCGCAGGAACCCGTGGTCGAAACGCACGACCAGAGGCTTGAGCTTCTTGACCTTGAC
This sequence comes from uncultured Myxococcaceae bacterium, assembly GCA_964353695.1. Taxonomy (GTDB): domain Bacteria; phylum Myxococcota_A; class UBA9160; order UBA9160; family UBA9160; genus MYXO. Next base: position 33,376 of record CAYGXT010000001.1, on the reverse strand, counting down.
CAGGTACCAGAGGGTGAAGGTCGAATCCTTCCCGCCGGAGAAGGGCACGATGCAGTCGTATTGCTGTTTGCCGCGGTGACGATCGAGAAGGTCATCCAGCCCGTTCCCGCGCTCGGCCCAATCGATTTGCGAGTGCTTGTACTCGATCTGCCGGCAGACCGAGCACACGCCCTGGTCGTCGAAGGTGAGCGATTCGGCGGTCTCGGGTAGCACGCAACGGCTGCAATATCTCATCGGCTGTCCTTCCCCTGAGCGCGCGGCTGAGCCCGCAACCTTCCCATCAATACTTCATCCGTTCTTACCCCCTCGCAGAGGCGGGCGCCACGGCGGCAGCCCTCGAGGACGAACCCGGCACGCTGGAAGGCGCGTTGGGAGGATTGGTTGGGGCCATAGAAGCCGGCCTCGAGGCGTTCCAGGCCGAGCGCCACGAACGCATGGTCGGCCAGGGCACTCACGGCCTGGGTCGCAAGGCCCTTGCCCCAGAATTCGGTCGCGCCAATGGCGATGCCGATCGGGGCTGCCAGGTGGTGACGGTTGATGGGCCCCAGCTTGATGTTGCCGATGTGGCGCTCCGGCTCTGCCCTGAGAAAGAGACCGAGCAGGAGGTCGCCGGCGCTGGCATTCATCCGCTCGATATAGGCCGCGAGAGCGGCCTCATCGGGCGGAGCGAACCGGACCTCGAGATGGCGGGTCACCACCGGGTCACGCATCCATATCGCGTAGGGACCGCGGGCGAAGCTCGCGTCCAGCGAGCGCAGGATCAGGTCCGGGGTCTCGATCGGCGCCTCGAGCAGCACCCGTCAGCTCCGCACCGCGAAGACCGGCCTGATGACCGGGCAATCGAGCTGCGCCTCGATGTTGCCTCTGCGAACCGCATCGGCGACGACAGCCAGGGCATGGTCATAGGCGCCGAGGACATGTGCGACATCGTCCGGTTGATGCGCGTAACAGACGTTGTGCGAGCCGGTGGTGAGGACGCCACGGCTCAGGAGCTCCCGGAGCAGCAGAGTCTTGACCGCCTCCTTCGAATCTCCCTTGCTGGTCTGGTTGAACCCCAGCAGCGTCCACGCCGGCACGCCTGCGACGCTGATGACGTCAACCAGGCCGTGGTTTCCAATCCGCTGGCGCAGGCCTTCGGCGAGAATGGACCCTTTGTTCCACAGATCATCGATCACCCCGCAGTCGCGCATCTTCTTCACGGTTGCGAGCGCGGCCGCAAGCGAGAGGGTCTCGCCACCGAAGGTGGAGGAGAAGAAGATGTGCTCCATCTCGGCCATCAGGTCAGCTCGGCCGAGGACGGCGGAGATCGGCATGCCGTTGCCCATGCTCTTTCCGAATGCCGACAGGTCCGGGGTCACGCCGTATCGGGCCTGGGCGCCGCCAAGGTGGACGCGGAAGCCGGTGATGATCTCGTCGAAGATCAGGAGCGCACCATGAGCGTGGGTGAGATCGCGCAGAGCCTCGAGATGACCGGCCGGAGGCTCGACCGCACCCACCGTCTCAACGATCACGCCTGCGAACTCTCCCGGGTGCCGCTCGAAGAGGCCTTCCAGCGCATCGAGGTCGAGGAACGGAAACCTGTGGGTCAGCGCCCGCACGGCGCCCGGCACCCCCTTGTGACGCGCTGTTGCGCCGATGTACCAATCCTGCCACCCGTGGTAGCCCCCGGCAGCGATGCGGTCGCGCCCGGTGACGGCACGGGCAATTCGTACGCATGCGGAAGTGGCATCTGAGCCGTTCTTTCCGAATCGCACCATTTCGGCCGACGGAATGAGCTCGACCAGCAGCTCGGCGAGCTCGACCTCGAGCTCCGTCGCCAGGCTGAAGCTGATACCCCTCTCGAGCTGCGCGCGGATCGCGGCGTCCACGTCGGGATCGCAATAGCCGAGCACGATGGGCAGCAGGCCGCCCACCAGATCGACGTACTCGTTGCCGTCCACGTCCCAGACCCGGCCGCCACGCCCATGGGTTAAGAAGAGCGGCGCATGGCCCTTGGGATACTGCGTCCAGCTCTTGCTGAAGGTCTGCGAGCCGAGCGGGATGACCTTTTCGGCGCGCGCCAGGAGCGCGTTCGAGCGGGCATAGCGGTCGCGGCCGGCGTGGTGAGTCATCGAATCCGAGGTCTCCTGATCCCCTGGGCAAGGTACGCGTTGGGCGATGCCCTCAAGGCTACTCGACTTGCGCCGTACGCGACGCTCCGGTGCTTGACCGAGAAGCGATGGTAAAAAGACCCATCTCGTTGCCAACGATCGCTTCCGAGCCTAGAACGCCTTCGTCTCCGGCAGACGCAGCCTCGCGGTCGGGCCCTCCCGCCAAGCACGCCATGTCCGCCGGGGCTCAGGCGATTCCAACCCGCTCCGGGCGCACGGCGGCGTGCGTGGTCGCGGACCGTTTGGCGGCGAGGGCAACGGCCAGGTTCTCGGCACCGCCGCGGGCGTCGAGGAGGTTGTCTTCGTTCCCGTCCCCGCCTAGAAACCGTCGCATCAGCTCGACGTACGGTGCTCCCCGATCGAGATCGGGCTGCTCGAGGATGATCTCCCATGCGCGGTTGGCCGGGGGACGGAAGCGAACCGAGCAGTGCTCGGGATCTCGCCCCTCACTCGTCCAGACCAGCGTCCCTTCGGTACCCACGATCTCGCAGCCGCGCCTCTTCGACCTCTGCAGATAATCCAGGTGGATCTCGGACCGCACGCCGCTGAGGTGTGTGAGTGTGAGGGCGGCGTAGTCCTCGACGTCGATCTCGAGGTCGCCAACACGGGCCGCTTCGGCGATCACCCGCTCGACCGGCCCGAAGAGCCAGCTCAGATAGTCAATCTCGTGAATTGCATCGAAGATCACACCGCCGCCCGCCTCTGCGCGCGCACAGTAGAGCGTCCGATAGTCGGTGCCGGGACGCATCTCAGGGAGATAGTTGCCGTACTGTGCCCGTGCGAACAGCGGCCTGCCTACACGCGGGAGGGCCTGGCGGAGAGCGTCCACGGCAGGGTGGAACCGCATGTTGCAGACGACGCGCGCCCGGCGACCGCCGCGCTCCACCTGCGCCAGAAAGTTCGCGACCCCGTCGAGACTCACCGCGAGCGGCTTCTCGATCAGAACGTCGGCACCGGCGGCTACGGCGGCGCACGCCAGCTCGAGATGCGTCACGTGAGGGGTGGCGATCACCACGGCCGATGGGCGTGCTGCGAGGCCTTCCTCGAGCGAAGCACACGATTCGACCTCGAGTGACTGTGCCGTCGCGAGGGCGCGCTGCGGGATGGCGTCGGTGACCGTGACGCTGGCAAGCAGCGCGGCATTCGCCGCGTGCCGGAATCCGATGGACCCGCAGCCGATGACCAACACGCTCTTCAGGGGATGCCCTGGGCCCGACCGATGAGGAGTACTGCTGCTGCCCGAGTGCATTGCCGGTCAGCATCGCGCCTGCCATCGCGCGCGCAACCCCCGGAGCCCGAAAGCGCAGAAGCGCCCAAACGGACGAGGTGGCGGCTCCCCCTGGTGCGCGCCTCCGACGCAGAGATGGCAGACTCGGGGGGCGCCATGCTAGGAAGTGGCATTCGAACCTCGGTCCGTCGCAAAGAGGTTCTGATGAGGCGACTGCCGGAGGATCGACTCGGAACTCACGCTTCTGCGTCCTGAAAACTGAGGCGAACTGTGATCCGGACTCCTGTAAAGATCGGCGATCACGCCGTTGGTGATGGCAACTCCTGTTTCATCACGCTCGAGGCCGGGCCGACGCTTTCGGGCATAGACTCTGCGAAGACGCTGGTACGGCATGCGGCGGAGGCCGGAGCCAACGCCGTCAAGTTCCAGCTGGTCGACCCGGATCGCCTGGTGGCCGACCGGAACATGCCGTTCAGCTACGACGTCCTGGTCGATCGCGAGACCGGCAGAACCGAGACCGTCACCGAGCCTCTCTATGAGATCCTCTGTCGCCGCACTTTGAGCGAAAGCGAATGGCGCGACCTGAAAGCGTATTGCGATGGCTTCGGTCTCGCATTCTTCTGCACGATCGTGTTCGACGAGGAGATCGATTTCGTCGTTTCCATCGGCTGCCACTCCATCAAGATCGCTTCTGCCGACCTGAACCACTATCCGCTGCTTCGCAGGGCTGCGCGGACGGGCCTCAATATCCAGCTCGACACCGGCAACGGAACCATCGGCGAGATGGAGACCGCTATCGATATCGTGCGGCGCGAGGGCAACGAGAACGTCATCATCCACCATTGTCCGTCCGGATATCCCGCGCGCCTCGAGAGCATCAATCTGCGAGTGATCACCACGCTCCGGCAGATGTTTCCGTACCCGATCGCCTATTCCGACCACACGCCCGGCTGGGACATGGACATCGCGGCGGTCGCGCTCGGCGCCTCGCTGGTCGAGAAGACGATTACGCTGGATCGCACGACGCGTTCGGTCGAGCACATGATGTCGCTGGAGCCGGCCGAGATGTCGCGATTCGTCGGCGCGATTCGTGATCTGGAGATTGCCCTCGGGAGCCCGCGGCGCGTTCTCCATCCGCTGGAGCTCAAGAAGCGGCAGGGTGTGCGACGGTCCCTGTATTTGAAACAGCAGGTAAGAGCGGGAACACGCCTGTCGGACGCAGTCGTGGAGTTTCGCCGCCCAGGATTCGGCATCGGCCCGGACATGTACGACACGCTCGCCGGCCTCACCTTCAAGACCGATCTGCCCGCCGGCCACCTGGTAGCGTTCACGGACTTCGGCTGAGAGATGGAGCCGATGTGCCCAACGCTCTCTTCCGCTGTGACGGCGGTGCCAGCATTGGGATCGGCCATGTGATTCGATGCCGTGCGCTTGCCGCGACGCTCGAAGCACGCGGCTGGCGTTGCTGGTTTGCGATGACGCGTGAGAGCGCCGAGCTCTTTGGCGATTCGAAGCCGATCGTCGTGCCGGCTGGGATCAAGGGCGCGCCGATTGTCGCGGCAGCCGTGACTGCAAGAAGAATCGATTGCGTGGTGGTCGACCACTACAGGCTCGGTGCTCCCTTTGAACACGCTGCGCGTGGAGGTGCGAGCGTGGTGGTCGTCATCGACGATCTCGCGAATCGGCGGCACGATTGCGACCTGATCGTCGATTCTGGCCCGGAGCGTCGCGCGACCGACTATGCGCGTTGCGGAGGCGGGAACGCACGGTTCCTGCTTGGACCGCGCTACGCCTTGCTGCGGCCGGAGTTCGCGGCCCGGAGGTCGAAACCCGACCGCGCGCCGAAGGCAGACCACGAGAGGCTGCTGATCACGCTCGGCGGTGCCGATGCGCGAGGGCTTTCCGGCCGCATTCTCGCGGCCTTGCCTAGTGCGGCCGAGACGGGCCTCGAGGCGGTCCTCATCATCGGCCCTGCCAATCCGCGGCGAAGCCAGCTTGCAGGGCAGGCCGCGGCGCTCGGTGTGAAATGCCTCATCAACCCGCCGGACCTGGTCGGCCTGATGGCGGGGGCAACTATGGCGGTAACGGCGGCTGGAGTAAGCTGCTGGGAGTTGGCCTGCTTCGGAGTACCGATGGTGATGATCGTGGCAGCAGAGAATCAACGCGCTAGCGCTCGTGCCGTTCGCCGGGCGGGAGCGGCCGTTCTCTTCGAGGACACCAGTGAGCGGGGGCTTCGAAGACTCGCCGGCGCAGTTCGCGCTCTGGCGGGAGATCGGGCGCGCCGGCGCCGGATGGCCATGGCCGGCCGGAAGCTCATCGACGGCCGGGGGGCTGCCCGGGTCGCGGAGGCCGTGACAAAGATGATTGCGACCCGGCGCAAGGGCGAGAAATCGTGACGTCCCGTTTCCTGCCCAGCATCGGTCCCGACGTGGACGTGCTTACGCGCCTGAACGGTGCGCAGATCCTGGTGACGGGTGGAACGGGCTCGTTCGGCCAGGCCTTCATCCGACGGATCCACGAGATCACTCAACCGGCGCGTACGGTGATCTATTCCCGCGACGAGCTGAAACAGTACGAAATGGAGCAGACGTTTCCTCGGGGAGCGGTCAGCCGCCTGAGGTTCTTCATCGGCGACGTGCGCGATCTGCCGAGACTCGAGATGGCGATGCGCGACATCGATTACGTCATCCATACGGCCGCGCTCAAGCAGGTGCCAGCCGCCGAATACAATCCCTTCGAGTGCGTGCACACGAACGTGCTCGGCGCAGAGAACGTCGTCCAGGCGGCCATCCGCAACCGGGTAAAGCGCGTCATCGCACTGTCGACGGACAAGGCATCCAACCCGATCAACCTGTACGGAGCGAGCAAGCTGGCTTCCGACAAGATCTTTGCGGCAGCAAACCACCTGAGTGGCTCGACCAAGGTTCGTTTCTCGGTGGTCCGCTATGGCAACGTGATCGGGTCGCGAGGGTCGGTGGTCCCGCTGTTTCGCCGCCTGATCGCCGCTGGTGCCGACAGCCTGCCGATCACCGATCCGCGGATGACCCGCTTCTGGATCACCTTGCGCGAGGGCGTGGATTTCGTGCTCAGCTGTCTTTCAATGATGCGCGGCGGAGAGATCTTCGTACCGAAAATCCCCAGCATGAAGATCACCGATCTGGCGCACACGATGGCTCCATCGCTGGAGCATCGCGTCGTCGGCATCAGGGCGGGAGAGAAGTTGCACGAGACGATGGTGACGGAGGGCGACGCCCGCCACACCGTCGAAATGGCGGATCGCTACGTGATCGAGCCTTCCTTCGCGTGGTGGGATCGAGCGACCTTCGAGGGCCCGTTGACGAAGCGAGTTGCGGAGGACTTTCGCTACTCCAGCGGCGACAATCCGGACTGGCTGACGCCGGAGCGGCTGAAGGTACTCCTGGAGGAAGGGGTCTAGTGCGATGGCAACGTCACCGTTCCTGCCCTATGGACGGCAGACGATCGAAGAAGACGACATCGCTGCCGTGGCTGCCGCTCTGCGTGCCGGGTACCTCACTACGGGGCCAACGGTCGCAGCCTTCGAGGGCGCGTTCGCGCAGCGAGTAGGCGCGTCGCATGCAGTCGCATGCAATAGCGGAACGGCTGCGCTGCATCTGTCGACCATCGCGCTCGGTCTCGGTCCCGGGGATTGGCTGGTGGTTCCCTCCATGACGTTCGTTGCTTCGGCCAACGTCGCGCGCCTGGTTGGTGCCGATGTGCAGTTTGCGGATGTCGATCCAGATCGCGGCCTGATGACGGAAGCGACACTGAGGGAGGCGATCGACGGCGCGCAGCGGATCGGTCGAAACGTCAAGGCGATCATGCCCGTGCATCTTTCGGGTCGGACGGCCCCCCTGGCCGAGATCTCCGGCGTCGGCCGGGAGAAAGGTCTGCCGATCATCGAGGATGCATGTCATGCGCTCGGGACGACCTACGACGACGCAGGGGGGGGCACAGCACGGGTCGGAGACGGTCGTTACGGGTGCCTTGCTGCATTCTCGTTTCATCCAGTGAAGACGATCGCAGTGGGTGAGGGCGGCATGGTGACCACGAACGACGCGAGGTTGGCCGATCGCATGCGGCAACAGCGGAGCCATGGAGTGGTGCGCTACCCGGATCTGCTGAGAGATCGAGCGCTTGCGTTCGGCCATGATGGCACGCCGAACTCGTGGTACTACGAGATGCACGAGCCAGGGTTCAACTATCGACTGCCTGATATATTGTGCGCGCTCGGATTGAGCCAACTCGCCAAGCTCGACCGGTTCGTCGCGCGACGGCGCGCCCTGGCGGCGCTCTACGATCGCGCGCTCGAAGGGCTCGCGCCGCTCGTGCGGCCGGTGCCTCCCGTACCAGGCTGCAACCCGGCGCCTCACCTGTACGCCGTCCTGATCAATTTTGCGATGTCCGGCATGAGCCGGCAGAAGGTCATGGCAGGTCTGAAGGCGCGAGGTGTTGGAACGCAGGTTCACTACATCCCGGTGCATCGGCAGCCCTACTACCGTGAGCGGTATGGTGAGCTGTGCCTGCCGGGAGCCGATGCCTATTACGAGCGGGAGCTTTCGCTACCGCTGTTCCCCTCCATGGCGGACGGAGACGTCACTCACGTCGTCGAAAGCCTCGGAGACGTCTTGCAGCAGCGATGACGGGGCGACTCGCGATCATTCCGGCCCGCGGCGGATCGAAGCGATTGCCGAGGAAGAACATCCTGCCATTCCTCGGCAGACCGATGCTTGCGCATACGATCGAGCAGGCCCTGGCGAGTGAATGCTTCGATCGAGTGGTCGTCTCCACCGAGGACGACGAGATTGCTGGAGTTGCGCGATGCGCGGGAGCCGGGACGCACGCGCGTTCTGCGGCGCTCGCGAGCGACACGGCCACGGTAGTCGAAGTGTGCCTCGAGGTGCTGGCGGAGGAGGAGCGGCGGGGGCGAGTGTACGAAGTATTCGGCTGCCTGTATGCGACGGCTCCGCTTCGCCGCGCTGCGGACATCGCTGCGGTGGTCGAACTGATCGACGACGCACATTCGTTCGCGCTTGCCGCGACGACGTATGCGCTTGCCCCGCACCAGGCGCTCCGGGTCATGGGGGACGGTACGTTGTCTCCCATGTGGCCAGAACTCGTGAATCTGCGAGTAAGCGAGCTGGAACCGCTCGTGGTGGACAATGGAAGCACCTACGTGGCGCGGGTCGCGGAGTTCCGGAGGCAGCGGTCGTTCTACGGACCCCGTCTGCGTGGCTACATCATGCCGCGCGAGCAATCGATCGACATCGACGAGCAGGCCGACTACGAACTGGCGTGCTGGTATGCGAATCGGGAGAGCCATAGAAAGTGACGGGAAGAGCTGGGCGAAGCCACACTCGCGGCCGCGAAGCAGCGCAGCGATCTGTAGAAAACCGCCACGGCCTGGCGCCCGATCGGCTCCCGCACGTCCGAGAACTGGACCCCATGCGCCTTGCCCTCGGGGCGGTCGGGTCTGGAGACTCTCGCGGCGCCCTGGGCGTACGCGCTCCGCACCGCCGCTCGTGGCCACCGAGCGATGGCCCTCGCTCCGCCTTCTTGCTATTGCTAGCCACCCGACGCGAGAGCGCCAATCCTTGGCCGAATATTCCCGGGCATCACCATGGCTGACGCAACGACACCGAGCACTTTTACCCGTAGCCGCCGTCATCGCCAGGACCGTATCTCGAAATACGATGACCCGAACGAAGTAATCGCGAAGGTCAAGGGCGAGCGCTTTCGTGAATACCGGCGGCTCTTCGAGGCCTCTGGGCGGGGCGAGATCGACCTCGACTACCCGGTCGATCTATCCATCGAGACGATCGACTACTGCAACTATGCGTGCCCGTACTGCCCGCGGGTGGTCGACCGGGGGGACGGTACCCGGATCGACGAAGCAGCCTTCCGGCGCGTCGTCGACGAATTCGCCGAAGGTACGAAAGGACTTGGCGCCATCGGCTTCGATTCTGGTGAGCCGCTACTCGACAAGACACTCGAGAGCAGGATTGCCTACATCGACTCCAAGGGCATCTGTGACATCATCGTCACGACCAACGCCGTGTATCTCACTCCCGATCGCGCGCGTCGCCTGATCGAGGCCGGAGTCACGAAGCTGCACATCTCGCTCGATGCCAGCACTCAAGAGACCTACACGAAGACGCGCGGCGGTAATCTCGAACACGTCGAACGCAACGTGCGCAGCTTCATGCGAATCCGCGAGGAGATGGGCTCGTTGCTGCCAATCGTGCGCTGCAGCTTTGTCAAGTCGGAACTCAATTCGCACGAGATCGAGAGCTTCGCTGCGAAGTGGGCGCCGATCGTCGACTATGTCGAGTTCCAGGATTGCATCGATCACTCCCGTCTCGACGCTCTGTACGACTATCCAGTCGAGCCTTTCTGGTGCCACTATCCGTTTCAGTCGGTGACGCTGAACGCGAAGGGTGATATCCGCCCTTGCTGTTCCTTCTACAACAAACATCTCGTATTCGGCCGCATCGCAGACGGCGACACGGTTGGCGGAGTGTTCAACGGCGAGCAGCAGAAGGAGCTGCGTCGGCAGTTCAAGGAAGGGCGCGATTTCGACATCGTCTGCCGCAACTGCCGCGTGGCGCCGCCCGCGTCGCTCGGTATCAAGCCGCAGCCGCTGCTGCGTGAGGTGGCCCTGCCGCCCAGAGGCAAGTTCTGACAAATCGGCTCCCGCTCCGTCCGGTGCCGACGCGCCCTCGCATTCTGGCGCTGGAATGGAACCTGCCGTTCCACATCGACATGGCGGCGCGCCTCGCCGAGCGTCATGGCTGGGATTTCGTCTATTGGGTTGGCGATGGACCGGTGTTTGGTCGCCTGGTCGAATCCAGGTTTCCGGGAATCATCTTTCACGACACGGTCGATGCGCGGCTTGGGAGGCCGCCGGCCGCGCTTGCGGGCCTGGTGCCACGCCCGTTCGATGAAGCGATGGCGGAGGCATTGTCTTACGAGCAGGCGCTGGCGCTCAAGATGATGGACAGGATTGAGCTGGAGGAAAGCTTCAGCTACCACGATCGTGTTCGCCTATTTCATCGCCTGACCGCTTGGTGGTCGGCGCTCCTCGATTACATCAAGCCCGACATCATGATCATCCCGACCGCTCCCCATGTACACTACGACTACATCGCTTATGCATTGTGCAGGCGGCGGGGCATCCGAACGGCGATGTTCGAGAACAGCAGCATCCCTGGCCTGCTATTGCCCACACCGAGGTTCGAGGAGGGTTTCCCTGGCCTCGTAGCGGCCTACGCCCAGTTGCTCGTAAGCTCGAACGGCGACGACTTCCTGCTTTCGGACCGGGCCCAGGAATACCTGGATCGGACTCGTGGGGTCTATGCCTTCCCTCGGGTTGTCGCACCGTGCGACGCAGTTCCCACGGCTCGAGAGAAGACGCCTGGCACGACACAGCGGCGTCGCTTGTCGGATTTCGCGAAGATCGTGAGGGTGAGCCGGTATCCGAGCTACCTGCGAAAGATCGTGAGACAGATCGGGCGCCGCGATCCCCCTCAGACGCCCACAGGCCGGCGGATCGCGGGCCACTATCATGGGCGGTTTCTTGTCGTCGGCGAGGCGACTGCTGAGGAAGAGGCGCAGCATGGTAGCTGGGTGAGCCAGCGGCTAGCTGATCTTCGAATCGAGTATGATCGTCTGGTTACACCGGCCGAGCTGTCGGTGCCGTACGTCTATCTGCCGCTCCACGTCCAGCCCGAACGCTCTACGGCACCCAACGGGGGGATCTACGACCATTGTGAACTGATGATCGAAGCAGTTGCTCGCGTCGTCCCATCCGAGTGGTTGATCCTGGTCAAGGAACACCCATCGTTGTTTCGTTCATGGCAGGTCGGCGAGCGTGGACGCCGGCTGTTCGGCTACGAGAGGATGACTGCCCTTCCGAATGTTCGGCTGGTCCCACTCGATACCAACCCCTTCGACCTGATCGACAATGCGCGGGCAGTGGCGACTGTGACGGGAACATCGGGCTGGGAAGCCATCGCGCGCGGTGTTCCGGTGCTGTGCTTCGGCTTAGCATGGTATCAGGGATGCGACGGAGTGTTCGATGCTCGGCGATTGGAGGGGCTATGCGCAGGAGTTGAGTCGATCCGCTCAGGGGCGAGGCCGGATGCGCGGAAAGTTCGGCTGTTTCTGAGAGCTGTCGAGAGGGTCGGCATCCAGGGCTTCGTCGACGACGATGGGCGTCCTGGTTGCGAGATTGGTGAGGGTGAGAACATAGAGGGGCTGGGCGAAAGCCTCGTAGCGATGGTACGTAGCAGCTGAGGGTCTATTCCGGACGCCCGGCGGTCTGAGTTCTTTGTCGAGGGCGACGTAGAGCGTACGATGGCGAGCATTCGCCAACCCGCTGTCTTACGGACATTGGTGCTCACTGCAACTCGGGAGCAGGATAGGGGAGGGTCATGAAGGAGGATTTCTTCGTTACACGATACGGAGACAAGATCGAATGTATTGATGGGTACTACGATCTGTTTTCCGACTTGATCGCTCAGTACAAGGACGTAATACAGATTTATGACGATTTCTCGGAGTATTTGAGGCAGCAGGGACAGGATAAGCAGGACGGCAGGACGCCGCCCATCCAGGGCGCGGCCTATCTGGCGCGACACGCCAGAACCGCAAAGATGCTCGAGATGCTGGAGAAGTATGGCGTCTCCAGAAGGTTCGATTCCGTACTCGACATCGGTACGGGCTATGGGATCATGCCCCGCTTGATGAAGGCGTACGGCATGGTCGTCAAGGCGTTCGGCCTCGATCTCGCCGACAGGACGCATTTCATATCATCTCGGGAGATTCTCGAAAACGAGAGTGCGTTGTCGTGGACGAAAAGAATCGACCAGTTGAAGAAGCAGTTGAACGGGCTGCACATGTTCGAGTCCGAGCCGATCGATTGGGCGCGGAGAGCCTCGCATCCCGAATTCGGATTCTTGATGAATGCGTCGAATTTCTTTCCCCGCGTGACGACCGATCGCATTGATCTGGACGGACTCGCGATCTCAGACATCTACAAATACGATCAGAAGCATGATCTGATCACGTCATTTTGCAGCCTGTGCTGCTTCTCCGCGGAAGATCTGATGAGGAAGGTGGCAGATCTTCTTACAGATCGAGGCGTCTTCTTTGTATATGTGAACCTGTGGTGGTATCCGATCAACTCGACCACGCTTGTGGGTCATTTCCCCTATTCCCATTGCAGGTTGGACAAGGACGACTGGGTACGATACTGCCAGGAGTTTCACCCCGAGCACTTTTCAGAAATGTGTCGTCTATACGAGGTAATCGACTCGACGCATCCAACTGTCAGCAACTACATCGAAACGGCCAGCAAGAATGGGCTCACCCTTTTGGGTTACGAGCGCTGCATACAGAATCAAGACCATGATCCACGGTCTAGGCTGTCGCCGAACTATCTGGAGAGGTGCTTCGGTACCTCCTACCTGGGTGAGGTAGTCTCGAACATACGGCGATTCAGACCAGATGTGTGCATCGAGGATCTTCAAACGAGCCACGTCTTCCTGGTCTTCGAAAAGAGGGGGAAGCCCACAGGGCTTCACATCAATTCGGAGTTCATCAGGAAGTCGAGAGAGCCCCTCGACTTGTATGGCTCGTACACCTCGATGAAGAGGGTCGCTCGTAGGGGGAGATCTTCTAACCTCTTGGATGCGACGATCTCTCTTGCATCGCGCAAGCTCCCTCCTTCTGTGAAGAAGAGGATCAAACAGATTCTCCCGACGCGCCTAATGCAGCGGTGAGCCGCGCGGTCTTCTCCGGAACCCGGGTAGGTTTGGGATGATCGCCAGCATCGCTTCTTCGTGACCGCAGGAGGTTCCTTTGACTCTGACCTACGCGGAGAGATTGAGGGGTGCGCTGGCGGAGCAGCACAAGAAGTGTTTCGACCCGGTCTCGAAGAGATTGAAGCCGGAGGTCGCGCAGTACATCGACTGTCCGGTCTGCGATTCTCCGCGAAAGAAGCTGTTCTTCGAGAAGGACTGGTTCACCTTCTCCCGATGTGAAAACTGCTCGATGGTCTATCTCAATCCGAGGCTGAATGATCGGGCGACGTACGAGTTTTACAACAGCGAATGGAATGCCATCTACAACGAGACGAAGTTCGACGCCGTCTCCGAGCCGATGCCCCTCGATGACCAGCTCAACGATGAGAACCTGCGCGAGATCCTTCGCTTTCGCGGTAGCGCCCGCGGCAATCTCCTGGAAATCGGCAGCGCCAAGGGTTTCTTCCTGCGCAAGGCCAAGGAGGCTGGCTTCTCCATCCACGGACTCGAGCTCAACGAGAAGAATTGTGAAAGGACCCGGCGCGAACTCGGCCCCACCATCCTCAATACGGACCTGTTCTCGGCGAAGTTCCCGGCGGAGATGTTCGACGTTGTGTACATGCGCGACGTATTCGAGCACGTCCCGAACCCCAAGGCGATGCTGGCCGAGTTCCATCGCATCGCGCGCCCGGGCTGTGTCGTCTTCATCGAAGTTCCCAATATCGATGGGCTCATCTATCGGCTGGTGAAGGCGCGGCACGTCTGCGTCTTCGGATTCGAACATCTGAACTATTGGTCGCCCACGACGCTCACGCGTGTCTTGCGTATCTGCGGCTTCGAAGTGCGGAAGACCACCTACCAGTCACTCGACTTCTCGGTTCGGGAGGTTCTTCGCACGTATTTCACCCCCGCATTCACGACGCTCTACCCGCAGCCGATATCCAGGCCCGTCGAGAGGCTTTGTCGACTGCTTTATCGTCTGAGCGGACGCCATCCCTTGGGTTCCTGGGATCAAAAGTACATGCCAGCCCTGGCCAATGTCCTTCGCGTGGGAAGCGTGGTCAGAGTTCTCGCGGAAAAGACATGAACGAGGGGCGCAAACCCACGCTTCTCGTGGTTCATACAAATACCTATTTCGCGAACCTGTTGCCTACGGCCCGTCTGCTGAAACGATCATCCACGTATGAGCCTTTGTTTTGCTTTTCTTCGTACTATCCGACATTGGATCGAGATCAGGAGATCTGCCGGAGAGAGAACATCCGCTTTCTCGGGCCTCCTCTCGCTCCAGCCGACTTCGAGCTCGGCGGGTGGGTGCGCCGGGGCAGACGGGTCGCGGAGCTTCTAGGCTCCAAAGGCTGGAGAACGCCATTCTACCATCTCTACGCGCTGCTCAGCACGAAGGCCCAGATACGTAGCGTGATCGCCAACGAGCGGGTTGCGCTCATGATCTTTCCCTCTGACAATCGATACGACATCGCCGCTTACATCAAGGCAGGCCACGACGCTGGGGTTCCCAGCGTCGTCGTTCCGGCGTTCATGGCAGCCAGACGCGAGTGGGCGGAGGCCATGTCGGGCAACCCGGACTACCAGACGCGCCGATGGTCGAACCGGCTGGCCGCGAAACTGTACCCGAGATGGGTCTACGATCACGGCGGCACCAGATTGGTCGCGCTTCCGAGCGGACAGCTGCTGGCGCGCGAGTGGTTGGGGCTCGCACCACCGCAGCCCTGGATTCTACACAGCGGCTTCGCCGACGCGATCGCCCTCGAGAGCGGCGCCGTTCGGGAATATTGCATACGGGAGGGGCTTCCCGAGCGACAGCTTGTTGTCACGGGTTCGGTGGATCACGACCTCATGTTCGAGATAGGGGCCAACCGGTCTCAGCAGCGAAGGGAGCTCCTCTCGCGTCTCGGGCTTGCGCCTGAACGGCGAATGCTCCTCACGGCGCTGCCACCCGATCAGCTCTATGGCGGGGGTCGCAAGGATTGTGATTTCCGCGTCTATGCCGATCTTGTCGAGTTCTGGATGAAATCGCTGGCGAAACCAAGAGGGTGCAACGTCATCGTTAGCCTGCATCCCTCCGTGAGGCGGGAGGATTGGACGCACATCGAACAGTGGGGAGCGAAAATCGCCGATGACAAGATTTCTGCGCTCATGCCCCTTTGCGACGTGTTCGTCGCCAGCATTTCGGCGACGATTCAATGGGCGATTGCTTGTGGCAAACCCGTTCTCAACTATGACGTCTACCGGTACCGCTACCCGGATTATATCGGTGTGAAGGGCGTGATCGCGACGGAAGAGCAGCGCGCATTCGCTGCCACGCTGGACCGCCTCACTTCCGACGAGAGGTTTTTCGAGGAAATGGTTGCTCATCAGGCGAGGAGCGCACCCGACTGGGGGAAACTCGACGGTCAGGCTGGTGGTCGGTTGTTGGGGTTGTTCGACAGGTTGACAGGCCCAGCGTAAGCGGCAGGGGTAGCCAGCCCGCGAGGCGCGTTGCCGAAGCCGAGATCGTTCTCGGCCACTGCCGTCATCGATACGGCCCTTACGCGTCCGGCGCTCCGCGCAGCGCCGCCCACTTCGTTCGGATGGCGCCGATCAGCCTGGTAAGTACCGGTGCGCGGGGTGGGTTCGTCCTGATTTCCAGATCAAGCTGCGGTATCCATGCAGCATTGGTCGACGCGACCCACTCGAGAAATGATTTCCACGTCGTCTTCTCGAGAGCGACGAGGCGGTCGACATTGATACGCACCCAGGTTGCCAGCATCGGGTCGGGATCCAGGTACTTGATGATGCCTCGCGCCTGCGTCATTGCGGCTCGAATCTCTTCTTCGGGCGTCTCCTCGACCTCGAGCACTACGCGCTTCACTGTCCTCGACCACGGGCTCGGCCGATGGACAAGTTGGTGGTAATGGAACGTGTCTTCGATACGGCCTTCCGTGTAGCCAGCCTTCCGGACGATATCGGCGAGGACGAAGTCCTCCTGTCGATAGACGTAGTCGTCGTCTATTCGCGAGATGCCCGCCTCGAAGGCGGCTTTACGTCCCATCTGGCTGCCCGCGTAGGGCCGGATGGGATCGACCAGCGGATATTCGACCATCACAGTAAGCCGCTGAGGGCAGCCAAACCAGTCGTAGCTCGGTTGATGGGCGCGCATGGTATCGAACCATCCGGGCGGAAGGTAGACGTCCGAGTGCACGTAGATGAACCATTCGGTGCGTACCGCTTCGATCAGCTTGCGCAGGCTGTAGCCCAGAGAGACAAAGCTCCTGTGGTCGAGGATCTCGACACGCGGGAACTCCTTGACGATGTCGAGTGAATCGTTCTTGCAGCCGCCGTCGCCGATCAGGAGGCGGTTGATCGGAATCTCGCGATACAGGGAATGGAGGTTCGCCCGCCAGAGTTCATTGGTGTGGATGATCGGGATGATGACGTCCACCGCATCGGCTCGATCGGCTCCGAAGCGATCGGCGAAGGGCTGCTCGGAAAAGTACTCGCGAAAGATCGACTGGGTCTCTTGGCTCATGTCTCTTTAACGCACAGTTGAATTTCAGGGAGCGGTGGCGCGACGCCGAGCCTCAGCGCCGTCATGCGTTGGGGAGAATCAGGATGACGGGAGTAGAGAACCGGCCTCATCCCGTCACAATCTCCAGGGAGGGCAGCGGGAAAATGAGCTGGCCGCCTTCCGCGAGATATCCCTTCACGTGAGGCAACGGCAGCAGAAACTCCCTGAAATGATACGGGCCGACCACCAGATAGGCCGGATGATCTTCGAACACCTCTTTTTCCGGCACGATGGGGATCCCGCTGCCGGGAGTGACGCGGCCGAACTTATCCGCGTTCACCTCCCCGATTTTCGGGAGCAGCTCCGGCGTAATTTCGCAGTATTGGAGTACCGCGTTGAACTTGGTGGACGCGCCCAAGCCGTAAACCGTCTGCCCCTTCGCCTTGATGTCCTGGAGCAGCGTCCGGAATTGCTGCTTGTGCAATTTCGCGCTGCTTTCGAAATTGCGATAAATGGCCAAGCCGTCCAATCCCAGGATCTTCTCCAGGGTCGCGAGCTGGCGGACCGACGGGTGCGGGGGGCGCTCGCGGCGATGCTCCGCCACCACCCGGAAGCTTCCCCCGTTGCAATCGTTCAACTCCACCTCGCGGACCGAGAGCCCCGCTTCCCGAAGGATGCGGCTGATCTGCGCCAGGGAGTAGTACTCCAAGTGCTCCTGGACGGCCGTGTCATACATGTTCTTGGCCAACATGAGCAGCGAATAGCTTTGCTCGAAGACCCAGACGCCGTCGGGGTGGAGGATGCGAGCGACATCCTTGGCGAACGCCACCGGATCCTCGAGGTCATAGAAGCAGGCGATGGAGGTGATGATCCGGGCCTTTCGCCCAGGCTCCGGAAACCGTTCCAGAAACCGGGGCGTGCCGAAGAAATCAGGGATGGCGACGATGCGAGGGTCGTAATACTCCTTGAACTTCCGGATGGTGGGATCCATGCCCACGAATTCGACGCCGGGCGGAAGTAGGTCCGGGCGTCCGGACTGGATTTCCAGGTAGGAGTGCAACAAGGTCCCGTCATTGCTGCCGATATCCAGGACCAGGTCCCCGGACGACACCCGGGTCAATCCGCAGCAATACTCCGCCAGGCCGCGCAAGTGCTCCATCATCGAGCGGTTCAGGCCAGATCGGTAGCCGTAATTGTCCCCGTACATCATTTCCAGCGACACGCTGTGCTTGATCTGCACCAACCCGCAGGAGGCTTCTCCGTGGCACTTCACCAGCACCACGGGAGTGAACTCCACATCCTCTCCAGGCCGGGGAAACACTCCTGTCAAGGCCTGGATTCCCAGATCCAGGATCGTTTCCAGCCTGGTATTGCCGCAAACCCGGCAGCGTTGGATTTCGCGATAGGACATGTCCTGCCTCCCTCCTGAGTTGACACGCTCTCGAGAGAGAAACCCTCGTGGGTTGTATCACGCCTCTCGATAACGAGCCAGGGCACAACAAGCCACAAGCGAGAGCGAGCCAAGCGTGTCCCTTCAGCAAAGACCGAGCGAGGAGAGGTTGCCCTATCGATGGGTCGATCAGAACTGGAAGTAGATGAACTGGTAATTCACAGCGTCGCCGATCTTGAACAGCACCAGGACGAACACCGTGGCGAAGGCAATTGCAACCGGGCGCCAGAGCGGCAAGCGGTGGACAAGGGCCCAGGCCGTCGGGCCGAGCGTGGCGAAGGCGGCCGCCGCCGCAATCAGCCGCCATCTCAGCGCCATCTCGTGCGGCGACCTGACGAGGCTCGCATAGAGAAGCACCAGGAAGACGGCGGCGATGGCCCAGGCGAAAGGCGCCGACACGCGGAAGCCCGCCCTCCACCACAGAATTAGCGACAGTGTCGGCACGACTAGGGCGATGGCGGCTGCCCAGACGTGCCCCGCGGAGTGCAAGCTGGCGCCGAGCGGGGCGAAGCCGAAGAGGCTCTGATAGACGAGGAGCGCCGAGTTGAAGTTCGTTGCCCGGAACAGGACCCAGGCGAGCACGACGAAGAGGAAGGTCGTGGCCCACCCGATGACCGCCGGCATGCGGAGGCCGGCCCTCCGCCAGAGGACGCCGAGCGCCAGGCCGACGCCATGCGCCACACCCCAGGCGATGAAGGTGAGCCCCGCCCCATGCCAGAGGCCGCCGAGTGTCATGGTGGCAAAGAGAGCCCACATCTGCACAGCGAGGCCATGCCGGCTGCCACCGAGAGGGATGTAGAGATAGTCACGCAGGAAGCGCGACAGCGTCATGTGCCAGCGTCGCCAGAAGTCCTGCAGCGACACGGCGCGATACGGACCATCGAAATTCTGTGGCAGCACGATCCCGAACAGGAGTGCGATGCCGAGCGCCATGTCCGTATAGCCGGAGAAATCGAAGTAGATCTGGAAGGTGAAGCTGAGCGTCGCCTGCCAGGCCTCGATGACGGTCGGCAGCTTGCCGTCGGCGGCGGCCTGGAACACCGGGTTCACGATCCCGGCGAGCGGATCGCCAAAGAACACTTTTTTTGAGAGGCCGATGACCAGTAGCATGATCCCGTGTGTGAAACGCTCGGCGGCGTCGGGGCGCTGATAGGGGCGCTCGCCGAACTGGTGGATCACCTCGCTCCAGCGTACCAGCGGGCCCGAGAGGATTTGCGGGAAGAAGCCGATGTAGAGCGCGTAGCGGACGAGGCCGATTCGCGGCGCGACTCCGGCGCGCAGATCGACGAGATACATGATGTGGTGGAAGGTAAAGAACGACACGCCGAGCGGCAGCACGATGTCGAGCCGCGGCAGGGCAGCGAGGCCCGGGACCACCGACGCAAGGTCGGCGAAGAAGTTGAAGTACTTGAAGACGCCGAGCACCAGGAGATTTCCCGCGACAGCGAGCGACAGCAGGATCTTGCGTTCGGTCGCCTGGAAGGCTTCGGCAATCGCCCAGTTGAGGAGGATCGAAAAGAAGAGGAGCGGCAGCAAGCGCCAGTCCCAATAGCCGTAGAAGAGAAAGGAGAGGACGACGAGGAGCGGCAGTCGCCAAGCGGGACGGAACTGCTCGACCAGCGCATGCAGGATGAGCGCCGCCGGCAGGAAGACGAGGAGAAAGGGGAAGGAGTTGAAAAGCATCAGGACCGAGGTGGCGAGTACGCGCGCTGGACCACAGCGACCCCGCGACTTTCACTGACGGTCAAGATCGGCACGTGTTCACGGCTCGCTTTTCGGAAGGAGAGGCGAGAGACGGCTGCGCAGGCCTTGCGTAAACTGCGCGGCCCCCTCGGCATTGAGGTGGACGGGATCGGCGAAACCCTCGTCGTCGATCCCGCAGACTTTGGGGTCGGTGCAATCGATGAGAGGAACGCCGGCCTCCGCAGCAGTGCGAGCGACAGCGTCCCGAAATTCTTGCTGAACGCCCGGAGCCGTCCGCTCGCCCTCCTCTGCGAAGGATGGAAGTGACGGCGGGATCAGCAGAACGATCCTGTCGGCCAGGGTTTGGAAGCGCCCGACTGTCTGCGCCAACTCTTGCCGGAGATTTGGAGCGTACGACTTGCCGTCGTAGTAATTGAGTGCCATCGCATGCGTTTCTCGGTCGCGCGAAGGCAGATCTACGAACCTTCGCTCTTCGACGGAGTCCCAGGACCACCGCCCATTGCGCTCGTCCCAGGTCCAACCGGATGGCAGGGGTTTGACGCCAAGCAACGACTCCAAATACCTGGTCACCCTGAAGTAGCTGAGCAGGACGTGTCGCGCCTTCGGCCAGAACAGCAAGTCGTTCTTCATGAAACCGTCAACCAGGGCGCGAAGATCAGGTTCGGGCAATCTCGGTGTCTTGGGTGGAACAATTTCAGGAGTTCTTGGATGAAACACTCCCAGAAATTGGGTATCACCGAAGGTCACGACCGCGAGCTTCGGCCGGTAGCCGGCATTCGACAACTCGCTGATGAAGGCCAGAAAGACTTCGGGTCCAAGCCCGGCGAAGCCGTAGTTGCGGACCTCGCAAGACGGCGTGGACAATGAAGCGCCGTTGACGTTGAAGGCTATGCGGCTATCACCAATGAGCACGGCGCAGGCCGGGCCGGTCACGGCATGACTCCAAATCATCTCCGTCCGCATCATGCCGTGCGGCGGAAACAGCGAGGCGAAGGGCTCTGGCAAGAAGCGGCCTACGAGCGAGCAGACGATGAGAAGCATCACCACCGTGAGCCCGAAGGTCGACACGAACGTGGTTCGAAGCAGGGCCGGCGCCAAGGTGCCGGCAAGGGCCGTACGCGCACTCATTCGAACAACCTATCCCACATCCTTAGACGGCCGCTCGTGCTTCGCCCATGAAGGTCTAGCGCAACCATCCTATCGTTGTGTGAGGCAGACCAGAGGTCAGGCCCACGGGAAGCGCCGGCCGCGGGGCAGGCTCGCGTCGATGCGCACGGGCAGGTGGCCGCCCTCGTCCGAGCAGTAGGCCGCGACGAGCGCAGCGACGGCGAGCCTGCCGTCCTCGCCGCTGGGCCAGTCGCCGTCCCCAATCAGCGCCGCGAGCACTGCGCGGCTGGGGGCCACGCTATCCGCAGGCTCGATCCGGATCGTGGTGTCGACGCAGGGCATTCCGTAGCGAGTGGTCGGCTCCGTGCGGTGCTTCTCCTCGCGCAAGCTCAACGTCATCACGCCCGCCAACTCGTCGACGACGAGGACGCCATTGCGCCCGGCGTATACGACGCGGACACCGTGCCCCTGGTCGTCGCTGACTTCCATGTAGAAGCGCCTGCCACTGGCGGTAGCCAGCCGCACGGCTCCAGCGCGATCCTCGAACTCCGGCCCTCTTGGGTTGGGCACGCGGTTGCGGGAGAACCAGGCCACTGCCTCTACGGAAGGCTCGTCGGTGAGGTAGCGGAACATCTCGAAGTAGTGCGTCCCGTTCATTGCGACGCCGAAGTTCCCCGCGACCACGGTTACGCTGCCGAGGCCACCAAAGGCGTCGGAAAGGATGATCTCCCTGGCTCGCGTGTACTGCTCCATGAAGCGCATCTGATGGTTGATGGCCAGCTTCACCCCGCTTGCGTGGCAGGCCTCCAGCATCCGGTCGCATTCCTCCAGCGAGGAGGCCATGGGCTTCTCGCAGAGGATATGAGACGCCCCACACTCGACGGCGAGGCAGCTGAGCTCGGCATGGGAGGGGCAGGTCGTGGCAACGATCACGCACTCGGGTCGTGCAGTCCGGAGCATGACGCCTGGATCGTGGAAGTGGAGACTCGGCTGCACGCCGATCTCCTGCGCCTGCCGGAGCGCGTCCGGCCGGCGGTCGCAGAGCCCCACCAGCTCGAGCCCGAGCGACTGGACGACCTGCACGTGTCGCAGGCCCATGCGTCCTGCACCGATGATCGCAGCCTTCATTGCGTGCCCGCTCTCTCCGCGGCCGTCAGCTCGTCGAAGAGCCGGAGCAGGCGAGCTCCGGACCGGCCGTCCAGCTGGCCCCAATCCGCTGCCGCACTGGCCTGCCGGCGAGCGAGATTCGCGAGATGGTCCGGCTCCGCGAGCATTCGCCGTGCCTCCCTCGCGAACGCATGCTGATCGTTCAGCGTCACGACTCCATCCAGACCCGCGTAGTCATCGTATCCATAACGGTACACGTCGAAGTTGAGGACCGGCTTGCCGCACGCAATCGCCCAGCGGATGGTGGCGGAAACGCTCGCGACGAACAGGTCGCAAAGGGGGATCAGACCGATGATGGGCTCTTGTGCGATTCTCACGTGCGGCCCTTCCAAGTGCCGAACCGGCTCGTCGCTCGAACGCGGGTGGAGATTCAGTACGACATTCCAGCCCGCTGATTGCGCCAGGGTCTCGACCCAGAACCGGAGGAGATCCTCGTAACAGGCAAAGTCACAGTTGGCTGCTCGAATATCCAGCTGATTCGGGGGCAGGGCCGACAGGACGATGGGGAGGCCCGGAACGAGGTCGAGCTGCTCGCAGAGTCTCGCGCGGCGACTCTCCGCTTCCGCAAGGCCCTCCGCGAGTCGGTCGGTGCTCAGGGTGCCCGTCAAACGGAGCTTCGTGGGCGGGAGGCCTGCTCTTCCGAAGTATCGCTTGATGGCCGTGCTCTCGACGACAATTGCATCGGCTGCGCCGCTGTTGATCTGCCAGGGGAGCGGCGGAGCCAGGCCCATCCATTCGACCGCAAGGACGCTCGCGGCGGGAAGCCGGAGCAAGGCTCGCTTCTTGTGTGCATGGACCCAGTTCGGATACAGGCTCGCGACGAGGCGGTTGGACCATGAGTCGAGAGCATGATCCGGGTTCGACCAGTACGCCTCGGCTGGCTCGGCCGCCGTGGCGATGGTGTTGGGGATGATTGCTACCGCCGCCGCCGCTTCATGCGCGGCCTTGACCACGGGAGCGCTAACACCCTCGACGTTGCTCTCGCAGAGAATGACGAGGTCCGGCGTCGAGCGACGCATGAGCAAACGCGTCCAATCGAGTTGAACTCGGCGCTTCAGGAGCTGCAAGACCAGGTTTCGGGCTCCGACCAGCCGGAGAATCGCGTCTCGGCTCGAGGATGAGATGACGCGGGCTACGACCTGCCCGCAGCACAAGAGGAAGTCCGCGACGGCGCGCCCAACGATCGTCCGGACGCGAGCGAGAGGGGCACGTCGCATCAGCGTCCGAGCCGAATCCAAGTGGATCCCGTGGGCGCGCGCAGGGCTCGAGAACGGCTCGACGGCTTCCGCCGACGTGAGCAGCGATTCGGGCGCAGTCTCGATCGATGCGAACCTTCGGCGAAGCATCGATCCGAAGTTCGATGTGTGAGGCTTGTACGTGTCGCCGAGCATATCGACGCATGCAATCCCCTCGGACCGACAGGCCAAAATCTCGCCTTCCTGAGCGACACCGTCGCAGACGATGCAGATGGCCGACGACCAGGTTCCGGAGGATTGCAGCAGGCGCGCAACCTCGGCGAGCTCGCGGAACGAGCTTCGGCTGTCCGTCACCAAGAGCGCGGTTCTAGAGGCTCCCACGCCTATGCTGCGCGACCTGCGAGGCGAATCGCGGAAGATCCCGAGCCGTCTGTGCTGATCCACCAGCGACCATGGACTTCTCGCAGCCGCATACCCAAGCACCCTAGCACCGATGCGGCGGCTGCGTACGGGGCGACGTGCCATCCGCCCCGGGAGGAGCGCTTCCGGATCCGACGGGTGCCCGGGCGCCGGTTCCGCCGTCCGTTCGCAGCACTCGTCGGGCTGCGGAATCAGCGGCGTCTTGCAGGATCGTCCACACCTCCGCGGCGGTGGTCTCCCAAGAAAATCCAGCGGCCCGGCGAGGACCGCTCTGTGCCAAACGCGCTCGCAGTGGCCCCTCGGACACGACGTCCCCTAGCGCCCGCGCCATGTCCCTCACGTCCAATGGGTTGAAATACGCGGCGGCATCGCCCAACACCTCCGGAAGCGACGTGGATCGGGCGGCGGCCACGACGGTTCCGCAGGCCATCGCCTCGAGAGCGGGCAGCCCGAAGCCTTCGTAGAGCGATGGGCAGACGAGGGCCGTGGCGCCGCGGTAGTAGTCCGGAAGCAATGACTCCGGGACCAGCCCGGCGTACAGGACGTTCCCCCTCAAGCCGAGAGCATTCGCCAGGGCCACCTCGTCGCGCTCTGGGGCTCCGAGCAGCAGCAGCCTGCACTGTGCTGCAAGGCCCGACGCCGCGAAGGCCTGAAGCAGCCGTCGCCGGTTCTTGTGTGGCTTCGCGTTCCCTACGTGGAGGAGATAGGGATAGCCCGGCTCATACCTCGGACCCGCCGGATGGAAGCCGCGTCCGACGCCCAAACGAACGACGACGACGCGCTCCTCGGGCCAACCAGACCACTCGAGGATGGCGTCGCGCGAGAACTGCGAATCCGTCACGACACGGTGAGCACGCAGCCCGGCCGGACGAACGATCCAGCGGTAGTAGGCCGTCTTCAGCGGATCGGATTCCTCGGTGAAGTGCACATGGATGAGATCATGCAGGCAGAAGACGAAGGGGACCGGGCTCCAGAGGGGAGGATTGAAGCCAGGGGTGAAGTAGACATCCGGCTTGTACTTCCGAAGGGCCCAGCTCGAGCGGAGCGGATCCAGGGGCGCCATCGGGCGACCGGATAAGGGCAGTGGGCGGACCGAGGGCAGCCGCTCGGCGAGCGCCGTGGCATAGCGGCCGATGCCATGCGGTCCGAGCCAGCGCTGGTCCATCATCACGTTCAGCACGACGATCGATTCTCGATGCCGCAGGCGTCGCGTCGCCGGAGGCACGGTCGGTCGGCCGCGATGCTGTCCACGCTAGATGCCGCTGCCGACTACGCGAGCCGGAACGCCGTAGGCCGTCGCGCCGTCGGGAATATCGGTCACCACGACCGCGCCCGCTCCGATGAGCACGCGGGCTCCTATCGTCCGGCTCTGCACGATCGTTGCGCCGGCCCCGATGTGGGTTCCTTTTCCGACACGGACCCCTCCACTCAGCGTGGCCCCGGGGCCGACGTGAGAGTGGCTTCCGATCCGGCAATCATGATCGACCGAGGCATTCGTATTGACGAGCACGTTCTCTTCGAGTGTGCAATCCGGCTGGATCACCGCGCCCGCGAGGATCTGGGCCCCCTCGCCCAGCGTGGCCGAGGGTGAGATGACCGACGCGGGATGAACCACCTGCGCGAAGCGGTAGCCATGCTGCTTCATCCGCTCGAACAAGCGACACCGATCGTCGCATTGTCGGGTCGAGCCGAGCCCGTGAACCAGCAGGACCTCATCGGGCGCGTGAGAAAGAACGAGCTCGTCGCCGCCGCGGATCGGCACCCCAGCAACCGACTGCCCGTGGCGCGCTGGATCCGAGTCGACGACGAAGAGCACGCGCTGCGATGACAGGCGGAGTGCATCGATGAGCACCTTTGCGTGACCACCGGCCCCGAGAACGATGAGGGGAGTGTTCGTGGGGTCCATCCGCGACTCCATGGATCAGTTGGGGCTGCGTGCCACGCTGGCGGAATCGCACGACACGAAGCGCTTGCAGAGCAGGGCGCTGAAATCGGGCACGGCCATCAGGGCAGCGACGATCCGTTCGGCAGCGTGCCCGTCGCCATAGGGGGTATCTCCAGTCCGCCGCGGATTCGCGAGCGCCCTCTGGAGCGCCGATGCGATCGCACTTGCATCCGACGAGCAATCGATCACGGAGGAAGCGCTGAGCCGGCCAGCCTGCCGCAGGCCTACGTTCACGGTCGGCACCCCGAGTGCCGGCGCATCGTAGATCCCGCTGGAGGAGTTGCCCACGAGGGCATCCATCTGCGCGAGAAGACTCAGATAACGGATCTGTCCCAGGGAGGCGTAGAAATGGGCGTGTGGATGGGTGTCCGTCCAGCGCCGAACGATCTTGTTGAGTTGGAGACCCTCCGGGTCGGCATTCGCACCGGTGAAGAAAACTCCCAGATCCGGGCCCATTGACTCCAGCGCAGTCAGCAGCTGCGCCAGCTGAACCGCCGATGGGACGGGGTCGAGCGTGACGGGATGAAAGGTCACGAGGACGTTGCGCTCGCGGAGCGGGACGCCGAGTTCCTGCTCGATCTCTGGACGCGTCAGTCGCGTCAGGCTGCGAATCGCATCGATCGCCGTGCTGCCAACGACGTGAACGTATCGTGGATCCTCCCCCATTTGGAGCAGGCGGGCCGCTGCAGGCTCATTCGTCGGAAAATGGAGATGCGCGAGCTTGGTCAGTGCATGACGGATCGCGTCATCGAATGCTCCCTCCGTGATGTCGCCGCCGGCGAGGTGAGCGATCGGGATGCGAGCAATGGTCGCCGCGGTGGCGGCGGCAAGAATCTCGTACCTGTCCCCCAGCAGCATGAGGAGATCCGGTCGAAGCTCCGCGAGCGCACGAGCGATCCCAGCAAGACCGCGGCCCGCCGCCTCGCTCACCGAGACCGGATCGTCACCCGCGAGCCCCATGTCGACCCTGGTGAGAGAGGAGAAGCCGTCCGCCTCGATCTCGAGACAGGTGTTGCCGTAGGTGGCGGACAGGTGGGCTCCCGTGACCAGCACCTGCAGCTCGAAGGCGGGCTCCTCCTCCAGGCGCTTCATGACGTAGCGCAGGAGACCATACTCGGCGCGGCTGCCGGTGAGTACGCAGATCCGGCGGGTACGGCGGAGGAGTCGCTGCATGGGCCGTCAGGCGCGCTCGAGGTGGGCGCTGCTGGGCAAGTTGATCATCCGCGCGAAGAGTGATTCTGCCGTGGCAAGGTTCATTGCAGGGCAGGTCTCGTACATCGGCAAGCGAGGCATGGGTGTCCACGCCGGCCGCACGTGGATGCCCTCCGCGTGGAACGCTTCGATGATTCGGTCGCGCGCTTCCGCATGCTCGTGATCGAGGATCAGGACGTTCAGCCAGTAATTGCTCGTGACGCCGGGGCATTCGCTGAAGAGCAGAACTCCGGGAACACCAGCGAACGCGTCCGCGTAGCGTAGCGCCAGCGCTCGCTTCGCCTTCAAGAAGACGGGCAAACGCTCGAGCTGAGCGCAGCCGAGCGCTGCGTTCAAGTTGGGCATCCTGTAGTTGTAGCCCAGCTGATCGTGCCGGAACTCCCACGGGTGCTGGACCTTGGCCGTGGTCGTCGCATGCTTGGTCGCGCTGGCGAGCGCAGCGTCGTTGGTCAGTACGGCTCCTCCGCCCCCCGTGGTGACGATCTTGTTGCCGTTGAAGCTCAACACGCCGATCAGGCCCATGCTGCCCGTGTGTCGGCCGGCGTAGCGCGAACCAAGGGACTCAGCCGCATCCTCGACGATGGGAAGCTCGTACTGCCGGCATAGCTCCAGCAGCGGGTCCATATCGACAGGGTGGCCGAACGTGTGCATCGGAACCACGGCGGCAATGCGTCGACCCGTCTCTCGGTTGGTGCACCTTCCTCCGTGCAGTTCTGCGATGCGAGACAGGTGTTTGGCGAGCTTCGATGGGTCGATGCCCAGCGTTCGCTCGTCACTATCCGCAAAGTGCGGGACGGCGGCGCAGTACCGTACAGCATTGGCGGTGGCGACGAAGGTGAGCGCCGGAATGATCACCTCGTCATCCGACCGGACGCCTGCCATCAGCAGCGCGATGTGGAGCGCGGCGGTTCCATTCACGGTGAGAATCGCATGGCGCGCGCCGGTGTAGCGTGCGAGATCTTCCTCGAAGCGGTCTACGAATGCGCCCACCGACGACACCCAGCCTGTCCGGATGCACTCGGTGACGTACTCCTGCTCGCGGCCGCCGAAGCTGGGCTCGTGCAACGCGATGGGTCGGGGCACGTCGGCGAGGACCTCCCGCACGGCGGAGAGGATCGGCGCGATGTCCAGCGGGTCACGCATCGTTCATAGTCAGATGGCGTAGGCTCCGGGCCTGTACAGCCGAAGATTGGCAGGGTCCGTGTACCACGCGATGGTCTCGAGCAGCCCGTCCCGAAGGCCATCGGGGCCCGCGTAGCGCGGTGTCCACCGGGTGAGCTCGTGCGCACGGGCACTGCTCGCCTGAAGCCGCTCGACTTCGCTTCCGTCGGGCCGGAGCCGTTGCTCGTCCCTGTCGATCTCCAGCGAAGCATCCATGAGTTCCGCGATCAGGCGAGCGGTGTTTCCCACGGAGATGTCGAAGCCCGTTCCGAGGTTGATGACCTCGCCGATGGTTTGGTCGGACTCGGCGATGGCGATGAAGCCTGCCGCCGTGTCGGTGACGAAGCAGAAGTCCCGCGTCGGATGGAGCGCGCCGAGGCGGATCGCCTTCTTGCCTGCCGCGAGCTGGGTGATGATGGTGGGGATGACGGCACGACAGGACTGGCGCGGACCAAAGGTGTTGAATGGCCGGCAGATCGCCACGGGGGTCCCGAACGAGTGGTAGAACGACAGGGCCATCTGGTCGGCAGCGATCTTCGAGGCGGAATAGGGCGACTGCGGCTGAAGGGGATGGGACTCCGTGATGGGGACGAACTGGGCCGTTCCGTAGACCTCGCTGGTCGAGGTCTGGATCAGCTTCTCGACGCCCAGCTCTCGCGCTGCCTGCAGGACGTTGAGGGTGCCACGGATGTTGGTGTCCACGTAGCTGTCGGGCGAGTGGTAGGAGTACGGGATCCCGATCAGCGCGGCCAGGTGAAAGACGACGCTGCACCCGTCCATTGCCGTGCGTATGCCGTGTGGGTCGCGGACGTCGCCGGCGCACACCTCCAGCCTTTCCAGCGTGCGGCCCGGCAGGTGATCGATCCAGCCCCGGCTATTGAAGGCGTTGTACAGCACCAGGGCGCGGACATCACAGCCGCGCTGGACGAGGGCTTCCGTCAGGTGCGAGCCGATGAATCCATCCGCCCCGGTCACGAGGATCTTCTTACCGTGCAGGTCCACTACGGCGCTCCACTATCGTGCCTGATCCTGCTCAGGCTAGTCCAGTCGCCCGCTGTCCGCGTCGTCCTGGGCCTGCTCATAGTCGGCAGGTTGACCGATGTCGAGCCAGTACTCATGGATAGGAAAGCTGACCACCGCATGACCGGCCTCGAGGAGGCGGCAGATGAGGTCCGTCATGTTGAATCGGGTGTCTTCTGGAATGTCCTTGGGAACGTATCGAAAGGCGAGGGGATCGAGGAGGTAGATGCCCGCATTCACGAAGGAGCTGTAGGTGGGCTTCTCGACGAGGCTTCGCACGTTCACTCCGTCGCATTCGATGACACCGTACGGCACGCGGAAGTCGTACTTTCGGACGCCTACCGTCATCACGGCTTCGTGCTCACGGTGGAACTCGTGCATGGCGCGGAAGTCGACGGACGTGAGAATGTCGCCGTTCACCACCAGCAGCGGTACGGTGGGAACCTGCATGCGACTCAGCGCTCCCGCAGTCCCCAACTGGCGGTCCTCGCAGACATACTCCAAGTCGACCCCGAACTCGCTCCCGTCCTTGAAATGCTCCAAGACCTTCTCGGCCTTGAAGAAGGTCGATAGGCTCACCTGACGTACACCGGCTTCGCGCAACCGAGCGACGGTGCGTTCCAGCAGCGGCCGGCCACCGACCGGAAGCATCGGCTTGGGCATCTCGTCGGTCAGCGGGCGAAGGCGCGTCCCGAGCCCGCCGGCCATGATCACGGCCTGCAGAGGTCGTGGCTGGTCGGGGATCAGATCGTTGAGCGTCACCAGCGCCGTCACGCGGCACTGCTCGTCGATCATCGGAACATGCTGGATCGTGCGCCGCCGCATCAGGCGCAGCAGCGCCGAGCGTGGGGTGCCTACCGGCGCGGAGATGGGCTCGGGGTAGACGGGGTTCTGTTTCCGGTCGAGGAACTCGCCCGCGGTCACGTCGAGGCTCTTGCCGGCCAAGATCGCCCGGCGCACGTCGCCGTCCGTGATGGTGCCGAGCAGCCGAAGTTCCTCATCCGTCACCAGCACGATCCCCAGCCCCCCCGAATCGAGGGCTCGGATGGCGTCTCGGATCGGCATCCCGGGGCGGATGCACATCTTCTCGACTCGCGAAGCCGTCACGGCAAGTTTTCCCTCAGAAATGGGTCTATATGCACCCATTTCTAGCTCAAGAACACTCGCGCGGCCGCGCCCTATGCCGATGCCGCCTCGTGGCCGCCGCAAGTGTGCGCACTTCTGCTGCGCCAGCGTGATTCTCTCGCCTCCGCGCCGCCCCGTCAAACCTCCGTGGTGGCCGCCTGCCATCGGATTGAGGTCACCAGCGCAGGAAGCTCCGGATGATGCGGAGTCCCATCTCGCCGCTCTTTTCCGGGTGGAACTGAGCGGCACAGAGATGGTCGCGCTGCACCATCGCCGAGATCACGAGCCCGTCGTAATGACAATCTGCCAGGCGATACTCCTCCCGCTCGGGTACGGCCGTGAAGGAATGGACGAAATAGACGAACGTCCCGAAGGGCACATCCTCGAGCACGCTCCCGTTCCAATCGGGCCGGGCGGGCGGGAGCACGAGAGCGTTCCACCCGATGTGCGGGATCCGGTGGGGCACTCGGTCGATCCCCTGCGAGGGGATGGCGATCACCCTTCCGGGGATCAGCCCCAGCCCCTTGTGCTCACCGAACTCCTCGCTGCTGTCGAACATCATCTGCATGCCGAGACAGATCCCGAGGAAGGGCCGCTGCCGTCCGGCGAATTCGTGGATGGGCTCGATCAGGTCTCGACTCGAGAGGCCCTTCATACCGTCGGCGAACGCTCCAACCCCGGGGAGCACCAGGCGATCCGCTGCGGCCACGCCCGCGGGAGTGCGGACGAACTCCACCTCGGCTCCGAAGTGCTCGAACGCGCGCCGGACGCTCAGCAGGTTCCCAATCCCGTAATCGACGACGCTGATCCGCTGCATGTCCGATCCTATCCGGCCCCGTCGGGAGCGCGGCGCTCATGGCGCACGCGAAGGCCGCAGCGCAAGGCTTCCCGGCGGATTTCTTCGAGATCACAAACCCCATAGTGCAGGACGTGAGCCATCGCTACGGCGTCCGCTCCACCGTCCCGCACCACCTCGATCAGATCCGCGACCGACCCCATCCCCCCGCCTGCGATCACGGGGATCGACACCACCCTCGACACCTGCCGCACCAGGTCCACGTCGAAGCCCTTGGCGGTGCCCTCCTGATCGACCGACATCAGAAGGATCTCACCGGCGCCGAGCGCGCAGGCCTCCTGCGCCCATGCGACCGCGTCCTTGCCCGTATGCTCGCGCCCGTTTTCCATGTACGCCTCCCAGACGCCGGGACCGGACCGCTTGGCCTGGATCGACAGCACCAGACACTGCGAGCCGAACGTCTGGGCTACCTCCCGGATCAGCTCGGGCCGCCGGATCGCCGCGGTGTTGATGGCCACCTTGTCGGCTCCGGCTCGTAGCGCCTGCCGGACGTCCTCGACGCTGCGGATGCCGCCACCGACCGTGATGGGGATGAAGACGTCCGCGGTGGTCTGCCGCACGAGATCGAGCAGGCTGTTTCGCTCGTACAGGCTCGCGACGATGTCGATGTAGAGGATCTCGTCTATTCCCGCGGCGTAGTACCGCCTCGCGAACTCGTTGGGGTCGCCGAGCTTTCGCAACCCTTCGAGCTGGATTCCCTTGACGAGATTGGGGCCCTTGACGTCGAGTCGGGCGATCAGGCGGATGCTCTTCATCGTCGACGGTCTCAGACCCCTGCGGGCGTGTGTTCGAAGACCGTATGCCGCAACCACCAACTCCCGCTCTCGTACTTCCAGAGATGAGGCGAACGGAAGCCGTCCGCGAGACGCATGAAGGAATCGCGGTCCATGATCGGCTGCTCGAACATCTTCGAGGCCACGGGGAACTGCTTCTCGGGCAAGCTCAGGTACCGGAAGATCTCCTCCGAGAAGCGTTCGGGAAACTCTCCGTCGAATTTTTTGACGAGCGCCACGCCTTCGTCCCGGGTGATGTCTTCGTTACGGATCTCCTGGGCGGCGTCGTAGGTGGCTCGCCCGATCCCGAACTTGATCCACGTGGTGTAGTAGTGGAAGTCGTCGATCTTGTCATCGATGCTGTTGTACTTGCTGTACGTCCCGGGCGTGCGTTCGGGGGATGCCTGGAAGCCTCCGTGCTCCACCGCATAGTAGTAGGCACCCTGCGGATGCCATTTCAGGTAGTAACCCAGGTAGTGCACCTCGATTTCGCCATCCTTGAGCTGTTGGGGATCCGCGGGCAGGTACGGATGGAGGTCGACCTCTTCCACCCCGAGATGCCCGTAGAGATCGCGCAGCGGGACGCCCCCGATGTAGACCTTGGACTTATCCTGCTCCGAGAAATAGGCGTAGTCCCGGTGCGCCACCGAGCTGTCCTGAATCGGATTGCCGTACTCTGACTCGTTCTCTCCGTAGAACACGAGCTTGATGCCGAAGTGCAGAGCCATCTTCGGGCCGAGTGCCTTTTGCCCGATGATGAAGGGCTGGAATGGGTGAAAGAGGTTCTCGACGGCCAGACGCGTCAGCAGCCGGTGCATTCTCCCATTGGGTGTCATCAGGTAGTTGTCGAATCCGGAATGAATCCAGGCCTGAAAGTTCTGCCAGCCCCACGGGGTGTAGAGGTGCGGTGCCCAGGTGATGGTCAGAGGGTGCATTCCATACTTGTGCTTGAGGACGTGCGACTGGTAGAAGCTGTCCTTCCCGCCAGAGCCTGGCACCAGGCAGTCGTAAGCTCCGTCCTTGCTGCGATAGCGATCGCAGAGCTCGATCAGCTGCCGCTCCCTCTCCTGCCAGTCGACCTCGCTCTTCTTGCGTTCCGCGAGCACGCAGGCATCGCATACTCCGTCCGCATTGAAGTGGATCGTGCTCTTCTTGGTGTTGATGGTGTGCGCCAGCTCGAGGGCCGAGTTCGGCCGCTGATTCGAGATCACGCACTTCCTGCAGAACGCGACATCGGGCGGCAGGCCGTAGAGCGCGGACAGCTGCCCCTCGGGAGCCTCGAAAAGGTTGTACGGGAGCTTGCGGTGCGCGGGATAACGTTCCATTCCGTCACTTCCGGTTTGGCCTCGACGTCGCCAGCTATGGCCGAACGTCGCAGGCGGAGGTTGCGTTCTGGTGGGCACCAAGAGTAGGGGGCGCGTGCCGGCACTGTCAAAGCCTGGGGAGACGCTCTCCCTCGCTGCGGCTGCCGTCGCCCGCATCGATCTCCGCTTGGATGAGGTCCTCCCGCTATTATAAATATCCTCTTATCGAATT